>JAJAZN010000291.1 GCA_026785685.1 Thermoleophilia bacterium | reverse complement strand
GAGGAGCTCCGTGTGAAGGAGGTCGAGTTCGGTCACGTCGACGCGGAGCTACGGGTGAAGCCGCATCTACCGGCGCTCGGGCCGAAGCTCGGCAAGGAGCTCGGAGTCGTTCGGGCTGCACTCCAGGCGGGTGACTTCGAGGAGCGCGGCGGCGGGCGATTCCGTGGCGCCGGCCACGAGCTGGGGCCGGACGAGGTACTCGTCGAGCGCGCAGGCAAGGATGGATGGGCGGTCGCCGGCGACGCGGGCGTGACCGTCGCAATCGACACGGCCGTCGACGACGAGCTCGCGCTCGAGGGTCGCGTTTACGAGATCATCCACCGTGTCAACTCGATGCGGAAGGAAGCGGCTCTCGAGCTGACCGACCGGATTGCCCTCACGATCCCGAACGAGGACAGTTCCTTGCTCGTGCACGCGGAATGGATCGCGCGGGAGACGCTCGCCGTGTCGCTCGTCGCCGGCGCCGTTACCAGGCCCTCGATCGAAAGGGCATGATCGCGCCCGTCCGCGTGGGGCTCGTCGGGTGCGGACGGCTTGCCGAGCGGGGCTATCTGCCGGCGTTTGCGCTCTCTCAGTCGCTCGCTCTCGTGGCCGTGGCCGATCGAGACGAAGGGCAGGCCCGAACGCTTGCTCTCGGATTGCCGTGCCACGGTTCGGCTCGTGATCTCCTTACCCACGAGGACGTCGAGTTGCTCGTTCTCGCCCATGCGGCGGACGCCCACGTTCCCGACGCCCTCGCTGCCGCAACCGTCGGTGTCTTCTCGCTCGTCGAGAAGCCGCCCGCGAAGACGGCAACGGAGGTCAGGAAACTCGTCGGGATCGAGCCATCCGCCTGGCTCGGATTCAACCGGCGGTTCGAGCCCGCGATCGGGGAGCTTCGATCCCGGTTTGCCCGCACGTCCCCGGCGAGCCTCGAGCTCGAGCTGTCGATTCAGTCGACCGTGTGGGGCGCGCGCGACGGTTCGGAGGCAGTGCTGCTCGATCTCGGGCCGCACCTCGTCGATCTTGCCGTGTGGCTCACCGGGCGCAGCCCATCGCGGGTGCGGGTCGCGAGCCTCACCGATTCGGACGCTGCGTTCGATATCGACCTCGAAGGCCTCGTCGCCAGCGTTTCGATCTCGCACGAACGCGGGTGGCGCGAGCGGGTGACAGCGCGCGACGGGCGTGGCCGGACAGTGGCGCGACTCGCGCGAGGCGGCCTCGTGAGACGCGTTGCAGCGCGCACCCGGTGCAGCGCCCCGGGGCCACTCGCGCGCACACTCGCGTTGCAGTTGGCGGCCGCCGGTAGAGCTGTTCGTGGTGGGGCGATCGACCCGCGGCTCGCGACGGCGCGTGACGGAGTGGCGGTGATGGAGGTGCTCGACGCGGTGGCAGCGGCACGAGGTCGGGAGTGGAAGACGCTGTGAGATCCCTCGGTCGATGGAGTTGCGCATGCTGGCAGTGATCGGATTCAACTCGGTGCCGGCGGCCGTGCTCGGCGAGCTGGAGTCAGCGGGCCGGCTTCCCCGCCTCGCACACCTTCGCCGGGAGGCAACCGAGGTGACGCTCGCGACGCCCGCGCGATCGTTCCCGGCCGGAGTCTTCCCCACCTCGTGGAGCGGCATCCCCCTTAGAGACCATGGGATTCACTACCCGTTCATGTGGGACGCCGCGGGTCAGCGGGTGCGCTACCTCGATTCGTTCCCCTCGCCGACCATGCTGTGGGATCGCGTCTCCGAGGCTGGTGGCCGCGTGCTCGTCGTCGACCCGTACGAGGGAGGGCCGTCGAACGCGGCAGGGCTGACGGTCTCTGGCTGGCAGTTCGCGAATCGGGTCGTCCTCCGTCCCGCTTCGTGCCCGAGCGGCGCCTACCGTGAGTGGCAGCGCCGGCTGACGCCCGCCCGTCGAGCCGAGGAGGTATTCGGCCAGCCGAGCGAGCGCACGCTCAGGCAGCTCGCCCGCACTCTCGTGGCAGCACCCCAACGGGTCGCAGATCTCGTCACCGCCGCCCTGCCGGAGGTTTCCCCTGATCTGCTCGTCGCGGATTTCCCGTCGGTCCATCTTGCCGGCCACCAGCTGTGGGATCCCGCCTCCGTCGTCCCCGGGATCGCACCCGAATCTGTATCCGAGCTGAGAAACGCACTTCACGAGATCGTCGTCGAGGCCGATACGGCCCTGGGCAGGATCATTGACGCACTTCCTGTCGGCTCCGACATCGTCGTCTTCTCCCCGCTCGGGATGGACGCGGACACGAGCCGGGGAGACGTCTTCGGGCCTATGCTCGCTGCAGTTCTCGATAGCGCGACTCTCACTGGTGCGAGCGTTGGCGGCTCGTGGCGCCTGCGGGCGGCGATCCCGACGTCGCTTCGGGCGCGGGTCGCGAGCGCGCTGCCCGACAGCGTCGCAGTAGCGCTCGCGAGCAGGCTCGAACTGCGTGGCACCGACTGGTCGCAGACCCGGGCGTTCGCGGTTCCCTCAGACACGAGCGGCCTGATCCGCTTCAACGTCATCGGCCGCGAGCGAGACGGGATCGTCGCACCGGGCGACACGGCAGCTCTCGCCGCGGAGATCGCATCGGGGCTCTCGAGCTTCGTGTTCGAGGACGGATCTCCAGTGGTCGCTGCGATCGATGTCGTTGCCGACAGCTTCGGTGGGGGCGAAGGATCCGGGCTGCTGCCCGATCTCGTCGTTCACTGGAGCTCCGTCCCGACACGGCGCGGCGAGGTTCTGCACTCTCCGACGTTCGGAACGATCCGCCGCGACGGCGCCGGGAGCGGCCGCTCCGGAAATCACACCGCGGACGCCTGGGCTCTCGTCGCAGCAACCTCCGGCCGAGCGCAGCGACAAACCGGGGATGTCGTCGATATCGCGGCAACGGCCCTTTCACGATTCGGATTGACGAGCGCAGGGGCCACGTTGATCGAGCCCATGTGAACGCGTCGGTCGTGATTCCCACCCGTGACCGTCCGCTCGCCCTGAGGCGGTGCCTGGCCGCCGTTCGCCTGCAGAGAGACGTCGAGCTCGAAGTACTCGTCGTGGACGACGGGAGTCTCGCCGGTGAAGACGTGGCCGCCACGGCCCGTGCGTACGACGCGCGACTCGTTCGGCTCGAGGGCGTGGGGCCCGCGGCCGCGAGAAACGCAGGAGTCATCGAGGCTTGCGCCGAGGTCGTTCTCCTCCTCGACGACGACTGTCGCGCCCGTCCGGGCTGGGCGCAGGCTCTCGTCGCGGCTGCCCATTCGCGTCAGCTCGTGGTTGCTGCCGGGCAGGTTTTCAACCCCTCAGGAGCCGGCGTGTGGCTGCGCGCGAGCGAGCGCATCGCGCTCGACGCCGAGGTGGCCTCACGCTTCATCCGCACGATCAATCTCGGGTGCCGACGGGAGATTCTCCTCGAGCTCCCGTTCGACGAGACATTTCGAACTGCCGCCGGCGAGGATCGTGACTGGTGCGTTCGAGCCGGCAGAGCGGGGGTCTCATTCCTTCGCGTCCCGGGCGTCGGCGTTGATCACGAGGCGGAGCTGAATGCGCTGGCGTTCCTCGAGCAGCAGGCGCGGTACGGCCGTGCCGTTCAGGTGCTTCGCCGGCACGGTACGCACGCCCCGATGTCGAGCCGCGCGGTTCGCCGCGCTCTCGCTGCCGGGTTCGGTGAGAGCGCCCCGGTCGGCTTCGCGATGGTTGCCGCTCAGGCGGCAACGGCAGTCGGCTACGGCCTCGAGTGGGCGTTTCCATCGCACCGCTAGAATCTCGGGCGGTGGGTGTCACTTCGTCAGCAGGCATTGCGGTGCTCGGCGCCGGGCCTGCGGGGCTGACGGCAGCTCACGTTCTTCGCTCTCGCGGTCGCCGGGGCGTCGTGTTCGAGGCGGACACCCAGGTTGGGGGGATCGCGAAGACGGTGGTTCACGACGGTTTTCGCTTCGATCTCGGGGGCCATCGCTTCTTCACGAAGGTTCCTTGGGTGCAGGAGCTGTGGGAGCAGACACTCGGCGATGAGTTTCTCGTGCGCCCTCGGCTCTCTCGCATCTACTACCGGGGCGCCTACTTCGCCTATCCGCTGCGTGCCGAGGATGTCGTCAGACGCCTCGGGGTGGTCGAGACCGGGAGATGTCTCCTCTCCTACCTCGCTGCGAGGATGAGGCGATCCGAGCCGCCCGAGACATTCGAGGACTGGGTCACGTCCCGCTTCGGCCACCGGCTCTACGACGCGTTTTTCCGCGAGTACACGGAGAAGGTCTGGGGCATTCCCGGCAGCGAGATTCAGGCGGAGTGGGCAGCCCAGCGCATCCGGAACCTCTCGTTCTGGACGGCTCTGACGTCGGCCCTCCGAATCAAGCGCCGTCATGTGACGAGCCTGATCGAGGAGTTCCACTACCCACGGCTCGGACCCGGTCAGATGTGGGAGACGCTCGCCGAGCGATCCGAGGAGGCCGGTGTGCCAGTGCGGACGGGTACTCGCGTGATGCGAGTCGTGCACGGTGCGACGGGCGTCTCGGCGATCGAGGTCTGCGACCCCACGCACGGTACGGAGATCGTTGACGTCGAAGGAGTCGTCTCGAGCATCCCCCTCTCGGAGCTCGTCCTCTGCCTCGATCCCCTCCCTCCTGACGCCGTTGTCGCAGCCGCGCGTCAGCTCCGCTACCGCGACCTCCTCGTCGTTGGCCTGATCTCGACCGACCCCGAGCCGTTCCCGGACAACTGGATCTACCTCCACGATCCAGGGACGCGCGCCGGACGGGTGCAGAACTTCGGTGCCTGGAGCCCGGGGATGACGCGTCCAGGCTTCACCTGCCTCGGTGCCGAGTATTTCTGTTTCCAGGGTGACGAGACATGGTCACTTCCCGATCACGGTTTGATCGAGCTCGCAAAGCGCGAGCTCGGGCAGATCGGTCTGCTCGACCCGGATAGCATTGTCGACGGGATCGCGATCCGGGTTCCGCGCGCATACCCGATGTACGACCAGGGCTATGACCGTGCGGTCTCGACGCTTCGGACGTTCCTGGCGACGATCCCGAACCTCCAGACGGTGGGACGAAACGGGCTCCACCGCTACAACAACCAGGATCACTCGATGTGGACAGCCGTCCTCGGGACGTTGAACCTCCTCGACGGAGCAGATCACGACGTCTGGGCGGTGAACGCCGACGCCGAGTATCACGAGGAACATCAGCTGCGGAACCCGCTCGGCCAGACCGCCGTGATCGCTACCGTCGCCTAGCAGGCGTGCTGCCGATACGCATCACGCCTCTGGCCTGGACGAGACCCGCGGGAACAGCCGCGACCGCAGTGAGCTGGTGGATCGTGTGCAGACCCACTCCCGCAATCGCGCCCCGGACGCCGAGGTTTCTGTGTAACAGCGTGATGAGGTCGTGGTTGAGCGCAGCGCCCGCGAGAAGCGCCGCCGCCGCCACAACGGGCCGACGGCGCACGAGGCCGTAGAAAGCAACGAGGGCTGCGAGCGCGCTGCCCCGTTCGCGTGCCCCGAGGTTGAGGGTGGCCGGGATCGCGCGCTGTTCGACAAGGAGAACGACCCACGGCACTCCTCGACGCCCGAAGTCCGTGCGCACCATCGAGGAAAGCGTCCATCGCTTCAGGTGCGTGCCTCGCAGGCGCGGGTCGAGCACGATCCGCCCCCTTTCGACGAGCCGCCCGCCGAGCTCGACATCCTCGATCGACGAGAGCGGGTACCGCTCGGCATCGAAACCGCCGACAGCGTCGAACGCCGCGCGGCGTACCGCGCCGAGCCCGGCCCAGAACGAACGGACGTCTCCGGCCGAGCGCTGGTGAACCGTATGGTGGAGGAGATTGCGGAACCCGGCGACGATCTCATCCGGGGCGACGAGATCGTCATACGAACCGAAGATTGCGACCAGATCCTCGCTTTCGGCGAACGCCGCGCGGATCCGAGCGAACACGTCGGGTCGAACGACGACGTCGGAGTCGATGAAGACGACGACGTCCGCCGTCGTTTCGGTGACGCCCTCGTTGCGTGCCTCCGCGGGCCCCGCGCTCCGCGGCTCGTCCACGACGATGATCTCGGTGGGCGGGTCGGCGGCCGCCGAGATCGCGGCGAGACATCGGTCGAGGGTCGGGGGATCGTCGGTCGCCGGAATGACGACGGCGAGCGAGACGGGCATCGTGCTCAGCGCTGGGTCTCGGCGAGCGTCAGCTCACGACGGAGCTCGACGGGGAGCTTGAATGTCACGTCCTCGACGATCAGCTGGAACGGCTCGATCCTGTTCACACCACGTTCGCGGAACCAGTCGCACAGCCGCATGACGAGGCGCTCGGGCGCCGAGGCACCCGACGAGATCCCGACCGTGCGGACGCCGTCGAGCCAGCGCTCGTCGATCTCGGTCTCGTCGTCGATCAGGTGCCCTGCCACGCCCGATGCCCGGGCGACGTCGACGAGTCGGTTCGAGTTGGAGGAGTTCTTGGAGCCGAGCACGAGCAACAAGTCGATCTCGGTCAGCATCTCCTTCACTGCCCACTGCCGGTTGGAGGTCGCGTAACAGATGTCCTCTTTGCGCGGCGCGTAGATCTGGGGAAAGCGCCTGCGCAGCACCGCGATGATCTCGGAGGTTTCGTCGACCGACAGGGTCGTCTGGGTGATGTACGCAAGACGCGTATCGGGGGGCAGCGACAGAGCCTCGGCCTCGGCGACGTCCTGTACCAGCACCGTGGCGTCGGGAGCCTCGCCCATCGTCCCGACCACCTCCTCGTGACCCTCGTGGCCGATCAGGATCACCGTGTACCCGTCGGCCGCGTAGCGCCGCGCCTGGACGTGCACCTTGGTCACGAGGGGACAGGTCGCGTCGATCACGTTGTGCTGCAAGAGTGCCGAGTTCGCATGCACGGTGGGTGCGACGCCGTGCGCCGAGTACACGACGGTCGCGCCCTCGGGCACCTCGGTCTCCTCGTCGACGAATATCGCGCCCCGTGCCTCGAGATCGCGCACGACGTGGATGTTGTGAACGATCTGCTTGCGGACGTAGACGGGGGCGCCGTAGTGGTCGAGGGCCTTCTCGACCGTCTCGACGGCGCGCTCGACCCCTGCGCAGTAGCCGCGCGGAGATGCAAGGAGGACGCGTTCGACCACACCGACAGAGTATCCGTACCGTGCGATCTCATGATCGCGAGCCAGTAGGCTCGGTCTCGATGATCGATCGCGTCGCCCTGTTTGTGACCTGTCTCGCGGACACGCTCTTTCCGAACGCCGGCAAGGCGACGGTGACCGTGCTCGAGCGGCTCGGGATCGAGGTCGTCTTCCCCCCCGATCAGACATGTTGCGGCCAGATGCACGGCAACTCCGGGTATCCCGCTGAGGCAACAGCCCTCGCGCGCCGCTTCGTGGACGTGTTCGGCGGATTCGATGCGATCGTTACACCCTCCGGCTCGTGCGCGGCCCAGGTGCGCGAGCACTTCGGCGACCTGCTCGGCGGCAATGATCGCGGAGTGCCCGGGCGGACGTGGGAGCTCTCGCAGTTCCTCACCGGCGTCCTCGGTCTCGAGGATGTCGGCTCGACGTTCGAGGGGACGGTCGCCTACCACCCGACCTGTCATTCGCTGCGACTCCTGCGCGTCGGCGATGCGCCCCTTCGGCTCCTGCGGGCCGTTCCAGGGGTCGATCTGCGTGAGCTCCCGGACGCCGAAGAGTGCTGCGGATTCGGCGGCACGTTCGCCGTCAAGAACGCGGACGTGTCGACGGCGATGCTCGACGAGAAGATCGCGGCGATCACCGCATCGGGAGCCGAGAACGTCTGCGCCTGCGACAGCTCGTGCCTGATGCACATCGGCGGTGGGCTGCGGCGGCGCGGGGTGCCCGTGCGTCCCATTCATCTTGCGGAGATTCTCGCGTCGTGACCCACTCGAGCCTCGACCCCGCGGCCGCTCGCGACGCGCGGCCCGAGAGCTTCCCGCACGCAGCGACCGGCGCACTCGCAAATCACCAGGTGAGGGCGAACATCCGCCACGCGACGACGTCGATTCGCCGTAAGCGAGCGGGAGTCGTGGCCGAGGTGCCCGACTGGGAGCTGCTCCGCGCGGCCGGCGCTGCGATCAAGGACGAGACGCTCGCGTCGCTCGACGCCGTGCTCATCGAGCTCGAGGCGTCAATCCAGGCTGCCGGGGGAACGGTGCACTGGGCGCGTGATGCCGCAGAGGCGAACGAGATCGTCGTCGGCCTGGTGCGAGCCGAAGGAGCGGAAGAGGTCGTCAAGGTGAAGTCGCTCGCGACGGACGAGATCCGGCTCAACGAGGCGCTCGAGGGAGCAGGGATCCGGCCGATCGAGACCGACCTCGCCGAGCTGATCGTGCAGCTCGCAGGCGAGCGACCGTCGCATCTTCTCGTGCCCGCGATTCACAAGAACCGCGTCGAGATCCGGGATCTCTTTCGCGAACGCCTTGGGCGTCCAGACCTCTCCGACGACCCCACCGAGCTGGCCGAGGCTGCGCGGCTCCACCTCCGCGAGGCGTTCCTCCGCGCCCGGGTCGCGATCTCCGGTGCCAACTTCGCCGCCGCCGACACCGGCACGATCTGCGTCGTCGAGTCCGAGGGCAACGGGCGAATGTGCACGACGCTGCCGGACGTGCTGATCACGGTGATGGGAATCGAGAAGGCGATCCCGCGATTCCGTGATCTCGAGGTCTTCCTGCAGCTGCTCCCGCGCTCCTCGACCGGGGAGCGGATGAATCCGTACACGTCGCTCTGGACGGGCGTGTGCGAGGGCGACGGCCCACACGCGTTCCACCTCGTCCTGCTCGATGCGGGTCGCACGCGCGTGCTCGCCGATCCAGCAGGTCGGCCGGCACTTCGCTGCATCCGCTGCTCGGCCTGCATCAACGTGTGCCCTGTCTACCGGCAGACCGGCGGCCACGCGTATCACTCTCCGTACGCGGGGCCGATCGGAGCGATCCTGGCTCCCCAGCTCCTGGGGGAAGAGGGCGCCGTCGCATCGCTCCCGTTTGCATCGTCGCTCTGTGGAGCGTGTTACGACGTTTGCCCGGTGCTCATCGACATTCCGTCGATCCTCGTCCATGAACGCGGCAAGGCGGTGGCTCGTGAACGCTCGGGCATCGAGGGCAGGTCGCTGAAGGTGCTCGGCAAGGCCTTCGCGACCCGTGCGGGCTACGAGCGGGCGCAGCGGCTCGGCCGAAAGCTGCAGCGACCCCTCGCCCGTGACGGCTGGATCGCACACTTCCCGCCGGGGCCGCTCGGCGCCTGGGGTCGTTCGCGCGATCTGCCCGCGCTGCCCGCCCAGACCTTTCGCGAGTGGTGGGAGAGTCGTGACGAGCCCGCGTGAGGCGATCCTCGCCCGCGTTCGGGCCTCGCTTGCCGACACCCCTTCGGCTGTCGCTGTCTCTCGAACCTACCGCTTGCGCGGTGAGCGCGATCGTGCGGGGGTGATCGAGCTCTTCGTCGAGCGCGTGCGGGCCTACGAGGCGACCGTCGTCGTGGCGGATGATCCGGGTGCGGCCGTGGCGTCGGCGCTCGAGGCGGCCGGGGCTCGACGAGTGGGCATTGCTCCTGACCTCGACCGCCGGCTCCGCCCCCCGGGCGTGGAGCTCATCGAGGACCAGGGTCTTGACTCTCGCGATCTCGACGGGCTCGACGGTGCCGTGACGACCTGCGCGTCTGCCTGCGCCGAGACAGGCACGATCGCTATCGACGGTGGCCCGGGGCAGGGCCGGAGGGCCTTGAGCCTCGTTCCCGACCTGCACGTCTGTGTCGTGCGCGCCGAGGCGATCGTGGAGACCGTTCCCGAGCTGATCGCAGCGCTCGAGCCGAGCGCTCGGGAGGGCCGGCCGATCGTCCTCGTCTCCGGCCCGTCCGCGACGAGCGACATCGAGTTGACCCGTGTCGAGGGCGTCCACGGGCCGCGGCGGCTCGTTGTGATCGTCGCGACCTGAGTCCGTCCGAGATGATGTCTATAATGGCAACATACATGCGAATCGGCGATGCGGCAAGTGCGATGAGGTCAAGTCCGAATCGGAGTTTCACGTCTCATCTGCCCGCGGCAGGCAGGCATGGTGCAAGCCATGTAGGAAGGTCTATGACGCCGAGTACCACAAGAAGCGCGCAGTACTGAGGCGCCGGCAGTCGGTGTTACGGAGGCGGGCTATCGGCGAGTGGTACCGCTCCTTGAAGAACGCACCGTGCGTCGACTGTGGCCGTCGGTTCCATCATGCGGCGATGCAGTGGGATCATCTGCCGGGTACAACAAAACGCGATGATCTGGGACGGCTTGTCAACGGGCATGGCCGTCGAGCTATTCTGGAGGAGATTGAGAAATGCGAGCTCGTCTGTGCGAACTGTCATGCTGTGCGTACGTTCGAACGAAGACGGGGTGTAGCTCAGCCTGGTTAGAGTGCCGCGTTTGGGGCGCGGAAGTCGTCGGTTCGACTCCGACCACCCCGATTTTTCGATGAAGTCAAGCCTGCTCCTCGCAGCGGCGATCGTTGTAGCTGTCCTTCCCAGTTCGTCTGCGGAGGCGACCACGGCATTCAAGGGATCGATCACGGCATTCAAGGGCTCGATCACCCCGATCTCGCCGGCACTCGCCCGCCAGATGACCGGCGTCTCCTGGCGCCCCGGCTGCCCCGTCCCGCTGCGCGATCTGCGCGTCGTGACCGCGACCCATCGCGGATTCGACGGCCGCGATCGCATCGGACGCGTGATCGTCCACCGGGACGTGGCGGCCCGCGTCCTCGTCGTCCTGCGCCGCCTCCACGGCGACGGCTTCCCGATCCGGCGCATGGTGCCGATCGACGCCTACGGCGGCAGCGACTTCCGCTCGATCGAGGCCGACAACACGTCGGGGTTCAACTGCCGCTTCGTCGACGGGACGATGCGCTACTCCGAGCACGCCTACGGCCGGGCGATCGACGTCAACCCGATCGAGAACCCGTACGTCACTCGCGCGGAGACCACGTCTCATCCTGCGAGCCGCCCGTACCTGCGCCGGACGCCGTTTCGTCCCGGCATGGCCGCGGAGGGGCGCGCGCTCGTACGGGCCGTCGACGCGATCGGCTGGGGCTGGGGTGGCCGCTGGTCGGGCGTGAAGGACTACCAGCACTTCTCTGCCTCGGGCCGCTAGCCGGCAGGTGCCCGTCGGTTATCCGCGAAAAGAAAGAGAGAGCGGGTGGAGGGAATCGAACCCTCGTAATCAGCTTGGAAGGCTGGGGCTCTACCATTGAGCTACACCCGCGTACCCCGTATTGAAGCGGTCCGGGCCGACGGACGGCGCAGCATTTTTTACCCGATGACCCTGATGCCCGGAACGCGTCTCATTCTGGCATTGCTCGCCGCCGTTGTGATCGGCCTCGTCGGCGTGCCGTCTGCACTGCCGGGAGAGCCTAAGAACCCGAATCAGAATGAGACTTGTGCCGCCGAAACGTGCTGGGCGGCACGCTGCTTCGTCCTCGGTCGCCCAGATATGTCCCATATCTGCGGCTCCCTGCGTCCTCGCAGCG
>JAJAZN010000290.1 GCA_026785685.1 Thermoleophilia bacterium | reverse complement strand
GTGCCCAACCGGTCAGACCCGGCAGGACGTCTAGGCGCTTCCGCTGGCGAGCTGTGTACTTCTCGACCTGATAGCGCAGCGTCGGCCGGGGCCCGATCAGGCTCATGTCACCCCGAACGACGTTCCAGAGCTGGGGCAGCTCGTCGACGGAGGTCTTGCGCAGGATCCTGCCCACCCGCGTGATGCGACTGTCTCCTGCATCGACGGCGAACCCGGCGCCCTTGTGCTCGGCGTCGACGACCATCGTGCGGAGCTTCAGCAGTTCGAAGTCCTCGCCATCCTTCCCTACTCGCTTCTGGCGGAAGAGCACCGGGCCGCCGTCTTCGAGCTTCACCGCGACCGCCCCCGCCGCCAGGAATGGGCTTGCGACAACGAGGCCGAACGCCGCCGTGACGGCGTCAAGAGCGCGATTCACGTGCCGAGCCGTCGCAGCGGCTGCCCCGTCACTTCGGCGATCAATTCGAAGTGGCGGTCGCAGTGCCAGAGCTCGGCACCGACGGCTTCGGCTGCAGCCGCCGCGAGGAGATCGGTCACCGAGGGTATACGGTGATACCCGCGCCTCGCGAGGCCCGACTGTACCTCGACCGCCCGAGCGCCAATCTCTGCGTCGAGAGGGATGCGATGAAGTCCCGAGTACTCCTCGCGAATCTCGTCATGATCGGCGCCTCCCCACGCCGACCGCAGGAGCTCGAGCTCGATCGGATCCACCATCGCCACGGCGTCGGCGTCGATCGCATCGCCAAGCGCGTCGCCAACGCCAGGCTGACGGCGTCGTTGCCAAACGCTCGTGTCGACAACGACGAGGGTCACGAGGCGGAGTTGCGGCGATGCGACGACAGCGCGCCCACCGGAACGGCCGGTGCACGCATTCTCCTGAGCTCTGTGATCGTTGGAACCGGCAAGGTGCCGTTCCTCACTCGCGCGGCCAGACGGCGACGCAGTTCCGTGCGGCGCACCTCGGCGAGCGCGGCGTTCACGGTGTCCTTCAGCGTCTCGGTCCCAAGCATCTGGGCTACCTCGTCAGCGAGTCGTCGATCGACGTCGATGGTCGTCTTCATGCTCCAAGGATATCCAAACGTGGTCGCTCTGGCTATCCTCGTTCGGAGACGTGTCGTTTCCGGACAGCCGGATCGTTACGGCCTGCCCGGTCAGCGCGAACCTTCGGCTGCCTCCCACGTCGCCGGCACACCGCGACGAAGGTAGTTCCATAGCGCGACGACCGTGGCCCAGGTGACGAGCACGTAGTACCGGGCGATCGGGATCCCGGCCGCCGCCATCGCGATCAGCGCCACCTGGCCGGCGACAACGATGCCGTACGCCCACCCGTCTGAGACGAGCGCGACACTCGAGGCGAGGAGCGCCAGGTGGAGGATCCCGCTGCCATAGCGCAGGAGGCGGTGTGAGACGACCTCGGCGAGATACCCCGGCGGCAGATCACGGAACATCGATCCGCGCAACGTGATCTCCCAGCAATGCTCGAACATCCTCACCTTGCGGCGATACTCCGTCTCGTTCGACGGCGTCGGCTTCTCGAACGCGTGAGCGAACGGCTCGTAGACAGCGCGTCGACCCGCTTGCACCATGCGGTACGGGAACGAGAGATCGTGGCCCCAGCGTGGATCGACCTCGATGTAGTCCGCGCGGTTGACGGCGTAGATCGAGCCGTTGCCTCCGGTCACCGAACCGAGATGCGATTCGGCTTCGCGCAGCTTCATTTCGTACCGCCAGTACGTTCCCTCGCGATTTGTCCCCGCCGCGGTCTCGAGCCGCAACTGACCACAAACGTAGGCGACCTCCGGGTCGGCCAGATTCGCAACGAGTCGTCGCAGCGCGTCCGGCGCCCACGTCGCATTCCCGTCGGAGAAGGCGAGCACGTCCGACGAGGTCTCCGCGACGCCGCGATTCTGGGCCGCCACCTTGCCGCCCCGAGGGCACTCGATCAGCCGGACGCGAGACTCGCGGGCGGCGACGACTGCGACGATCTCATTCGTCCTGTCGCTCGACGCGTCCGACGCGACGACGATCTGGATCTTCTCGGCCGGATAGTCGAGGGTGAGGAGATTCTCGAGTCGCCGCTCGATCACCGACTCCTCGTTGTACGCGGCAATGATCACTGCAACGGAGGGCTCGGCTCCGTCATCCTTGCGCACGGGGCGCGCTCGTAGCCGCGCCGCGAGCTCGGCGGAGACAGGGTAACCGACATGCGTCCACGCGAGAGCACCGAGCGAGCCCCAGAAAACCGTCTTCAATACGGGCACCGGCGCAGTGTACGTCCCCTTGCCCCACCCTGTACCGTTCGCACCCGTGCTTGGAACCGCCGACGATCCGATCCGGGTGCTGCGAGTGATCGCTCGACTCAATGTCGGTGGCCCATCACTACACGTGTCCTATCTCAGCGAGGGCCTCGCCGGCCGCGGATACCGGACGACTCTGGCAGCCGGAACCATCTCGAAAGGGGAGGCGTCGATGGCCTTTATCGCGGAAGACCGCGGGATCGAGGTCGAGTCGATTCCCGGGCTCCAGCGTGACGTGGCGCCATTCAAGGATGCGACGGCCGTCAAGTCCCTCCGGGAGATCATCCGTCGTGACCGCCCGCATATCCTCCACACACACACGGCGAAGGCCGGCACCGTCGGACGAACGGCAGCACGCCTTGCGGGACACGCACGTCCTCCGATCGTGGTTCACACGTACCACGGACATATGATGAAGGGGGAGTTAGACCCCGTCCGCACCCGTGT
>JAJAZN010000289.1 GCA_026785685.1 Thermoleophilia bacterium | reverse complement strand
GCGGCGAGGCGCGGGTGCTCTGGCTCTGCCGGGGCGGGGCCGGCACTCACGCCGAGCGGGGGGCGGCCGCGGCCGCCCATGCGCTCCGGAGCCGAGACCACGAGCTCCGCCTCCTCGAGAAGCCGCAGGTGGGAGCGCACCGTGTTCGGATGCAGGCCGAGCGGAGGGGCAAGCTCGGCGACCGGCAGCGGCCCATCGGCCGCTCGCAAACGGTCGAGAAGACGTTCCCTCATCGGGTCGGCGAGAGCTCGATGCTGGAGTGTTCTTCCAGCCATGACCGGATCTTTGCCGATTCGAACGCGGCTGCGCATCAGCGAATTCCCCTACGAAGGATGCGGTCTCGCCACGATGCCCGGAGCACCAATTTCTCCAATGATCATCGTGTAAATCGTACACGAGCACGAAGGAGACGAAACGATGAAGCTCATTCTCGTAGGCAGTGCGATTCTCGGCGCCGCCGTTCTGATCTTTGCGGCGACGATCGTCGCGTCAGATCGCGCGCTCGACGACGAGGCTGTCGCGGCCGGGACTACCAGTCCCACCTCGGGCAGCACCGTGGAGCACAACACCGCGTTGCCACTGAACAGCTTCGCGGGAGTCGTGCCGGAGAATGCGCAGGAACTGGCCAAGGCACACAAACCGACGAGCGCGGCTCTACCCCCTGTTCCTGCCGGCAACGTCGTGAAGATCCAGATGACGCTGAAGGACATGGTTGTCGAGATCGCGCCCGGCGTGAAATACAACACGTGGGCCTTTGACGGTCACGGTGCCCCGGGGCCGATCATCAACGTGCGAGAGGGCCAGACGGTCGTGATGACTCTGACGAACGGGGGGTCGATCCCGCACTCGATCGACTTCCATGCGGCGCGCATCGCCCCCGACAAGGCCTTTCGAGACGCCGCCCCGGGCGAGTCGTTCACATTTAAGTTCACGGCGACGGATCCCGGCGTCTACATGTACCACTGCGGCACGAAGCCTGTCCTTGCGCACATCGCCAACGGCATGTACGGCGCCATCGTCGTTCAGCCAAAGGAAGGGCTTCCCAAGGTCGACAACGAGTACGTCCTCGTCGGCAGCGAGTGGTACCTGAACGGCGACGGAATCGAAGAGCCAGCCTCACTCGACATGGCGAAGGCCCGCGCGAGGCTCGCCGACTGGGTGACCTTCAACGGGTATGCCAACCAGTACGTCACGCATCCGCTGACCGCGCAGCCGGGAGACACGACGCGATTCTGGGTCGTCGCCGCCGGGCCGACGAACAACGTGAACTTCCACGTCGTCGGAGCGATGCTCGATCGCGCCTGGGTCAACGGTGGCCTGAGCAACGCACCACAGCTGGGTGGACAAACGGTGATCGTGCCTGCCGGTGGGGGCGGCGTGTTCGACGTTCAGATCGACGACGAGGGCCTCTACCCCTTCGTCAGTCATGCGTTCGCCGATGTCGACCTCGGCCAGGTCGGACTGCTCAAGGTGGGTAATCCGAAAGGCACGGCCGCTCACTGATTGGCAGGCGGCACTCGACGAGGCGCGCCGGCGCAGGCTCAGGCTGTCAGGCCTCGTCGAGCAGTCCGTTGACGAGCGCGTAGCGCACGAGCTCGGCCCGGGTTCCGAGGCCGAGCTTCTGCATGATGTGGGCGCGGTGGGTCTCGGCCGTCCGCACCGAGATGAAGAGCTGCGCCGCGATCTCCTGGTTCGTGTTCCCGAGCGCGAGCAGGCGCAGCACCTCGCGCTCTCGCTCCGACAGAGGATCGGTTGCTGCACGCCGCGCGGCCTCCACCTCGGCCTGCGCGAGCCGGGCACCGAGCGTGGGATGCACGTAGCGCCCGCCGCGTGCGACCTCGCGCACTGCCTGTACGAGCTCGGTATCGGCGGCCTCCTTGAGCATGTAGCCGCTCGCGCCGGCGGCGAAGGCTTCGCGAACGTACGACGGGTCGTCCTGCATCGAGAGCATCAGGACCTTCCCTTTCGACGCCAAGATCACCTCCTGGCACGCGTCGATGCCCGTGCGGCCCGGCATCACAACATCGAGAAGCACGACATCCGGCTTTTCGAGGCGCGCGGCGCGGACACCGTCGTCACCGTCGCCGGCCTCACCGACCACGTCGATGCCGTCCTCGCGGTCGAGGAGAAGTCGGAGTCCCGTCCGCACCAGAGCGTGATCGTCGACGATGAGGACGCGGATCGACACGGCAGGGGTCACGATACATCGACCGTCGGTGGGCTTACCACACCGACGACGGTTCCAGGCGCTCGAGCCAGTCGGGCGCCGGCGTGGCACCGTGACACGGGAGGCCGAAGTAGATCCGCTGCCAGCCCGGCACGACGGAGAGAACCGGCTCGAGGTCGGCGATCATGTAGCTCCGGTCGGCCGACCATCCGTGAACGAGGAGGATCGGACGCCCGGTACCCCGGATCTCGACCTCGATCGGGATCCCCTGGACTTGGACGATCATCGTCCCGGGCTCACGGGCCGGAGCCATCGGCTCCCTCGTCGTCGGCGGGGCGCGACGCGATGAGCAACACGTCAGCGCCCTGGTGAACGACCTCCCCCGCCTGGTTCACGGTCTTCACGTCGCACACGACCACACCGGTGCCGGGCCTCGAGCTCGATGGCCGAACCTCGGTCACGGTGTACGCGCCGTGGATCGTGTCGCCCGCGTAGACCGGTGCAAGGAACCGCCTCTGGCAGTCCAGGTACGCGACGATCCGCCAGTTGTCGAGCTCGCTGCGGAGGCCACCGGTGATCGAGAGCACAAGGTGGCCATGCGCGATCCGGTCGCGAAACGGCGTGTGCTCCCTGATGAACTCGATGTCGGTGTGGAGTGGGTTGAAGTCACCCGAGATCCCGCAGAACCACAGGATGTCGGCCTCGGTCACCGTCCGCCGTGCGGTGATCACCTCGTGACCGGCCCTGATGTCGTCGAAGTAGATCGTCATCTCGTCGTCTCCTCTGGTGGGGTGTCTCACAGCAATGCTGATATCTGTCAAACGTTGCGAGACGCGGCACTAGATCCCAGCGGCGTAGCCATCGCCACGGCCGTCCGAGCCGCCGATCAACGCCCCTTCGTAGCGCAGGATGACCTGTCCGACGCCGAACCCGTGCGGGTCGACCTCGATCCGAACCCCGTGGCCCCTCGCTCGCAGGTCATCCGCGAGATCCTCGTAGCCGGGCTCGAGGGCGACGCTGCCGTCCTCCTCGAGGCGCCAGCGCGGCGCATCAAGGGCAGCCTGGGGATCGTCGCCATCGTCGACAAGGTGCCGCACGACCTGGAAGTGCCCCTGGGGCTGCATCGGGCCGCCCATGACGCCGAACGGGCCGAGGAGGTCGCTTCCCTCGAGCAGCATCCCCGGGATGATCGTGTGGAACGGCCTCCTTCCAGGACCGAGCGCATTTGGATGATCCGGGTCGCGGCCGAACCCCGATGCACGATTCTGGAGGACGATTCCCGTTCCTGGAGCGACGACACCGGATCTGAACCTTCCGTACAGGCTCTGGATGAGGGAGACGGCCATGCCCTCTCCGTCGACCACACACAGGTACGTCGTCCCTCCCTGTGGCAGGTGGAGGCCGCCGGGAATCGCCGCGTCGGCCACGACCAGCGAGCGACGTGCCGCGAGGCGCTCGTCGGCGAAGAAGTCCGAAGGCAAGGGGCCGTCGTAGACCGCCGAATGGGTATCGACGAATGCAAGCTTCATCGCCTCGATCGCCGAATGCTCGCCCGGTTCGAGACCGTCGTACAGAGCGAGAGCGAGTAGCGCCGCGGCCCCCTGGCCGTTCGGCGGCAACTCGCAGACCTCGATGCCCCTGTACGGCCGCCGCAGAGGTTCCACCCACTCGGAGCGATGGGCGAGGAGATCGGCCTCGGTGAGCCAGCACGCCGCTGCGATCGCCGAAGCGACCTCCCCCTCGTACAGTGCCGCAGGCCCACTTGCCTCGATCCGGCGAAGCGTGGCAGCGAGGGCGGGAAGCGCGTAGCGCTCGCCGAGTCGGGGAGAGGGCCACGGGGCGAGTCCTGCCTGTGACCACTTATGGGTGATGCGCGCGCTGCAAGCGAGGCCGTCCGCGGCAAGGTCGGCGGCGGGGCCGATCGCCTGGTCGAGCCCGAGCCGCCCGAACCGGGTGGCAAGGTCGTCCCACAGGCGCACGGCGCCCGGAACCGTGACGGAGCATGGC
>JAJAZN010000288.1 GCA_026785685.1 Thermoleophilia bacterium | reverse complement strand
GCTCGTAGGAGCGCAGGAGCGGTTCGATCGCGTGCTTGTCGCGTGCGAAGAGGAGGTCGACACCGGCGGGCGCAGTCGCATCCGTCAGCACGAGATGCGGCGGCATCTCGCGTCCGTCGTCCCTTCGCGGCCCGAGCACTGCGACCGGCTCGTGACCGAGCTCTCGCAACGTGCCAACGAGCGCGTGGGCGAGGGGAGCGATCGAGCAGATGGTGACGATGCGGAGACTCTCGGGCACCCGACGATTCTATGACGCTCCGCGAGTTGGGGCCGAACGCCGTTGGGCTCAGTACCAGATCGCGACCGGATAGCCGTCGCGCAGCTCCGGTGGATCAGGGAGCGAGACCGCGTCTTTCCGCGCCGCTGTCCAGGCGCACGCTGCCGCGTCGAGCAGGTCGTCGAGCGGTATCGTCGCCGTCGCCCCGAGCGTGCCAGGATCGATGTTGATCCCGTGCTTGCGCAGGAGACCCAGGCGCTCGAAGGCACCACCCGCCGACTTCTTGCGGAACTTCAGCCGTTTCATGTCGTTCATGGCCGTGAAGCAGACCTCCGGGTGAACCTCGCGGAACCTCCTGTCGCCGGTGGCAAGGGCGGTGACGTGGCGGATCCGGTCGCCGAGCGCGTGGGCCTGCGCGGAGATCCCGCCGCCTTCGGCAAACGGAGCCTCGAAGCGCTCCCGCTCGGGAATCGAGAACACGGAGCTGCCGCCGACCACGGCCCGCGCGAACCCGTCCGCCTCGCGGGGCCCGTAGCCGATCGGGATATCGATGGCGATCCGCTTCATGTCGGCGAGCTCGGAAAACGGCGACTCGACGCCTTCGAGGAGACGCGCTTCACGAAAGCGACCGTCGATCAGCACCACGGCAACCCAGCCGCGCTTGCACCCATCGACACCCGCTACGAGCTCGGCCACCTGTTCAGTCTGCCGTGCGCGTGGACTTCCCGTCGCGTCAGGCGATCGACTGTTCCCAGCGTGAGACGGCGTACGGTGCTCCCGGGCGCGCACCCACGGCGAGGATCGCGGTGCCCTCGACCGTTGCGACGGCCGAGCGGAGAAGCGCAGGGTCACGCACGAAGACGAGCGTTCCTGCGGGTGCGTCGACCTCCTGGCCGTCGATCGTGAACACCGCGTGGCCGCTCATCACGGCGAACAGCTCCTCGTGGCCCTCGGTGCCGTAGTCGCTGTCGTCACGCTCATCGTGCTCGGTAATCACCAGTTCGCCTGCGTTGCCGGTGGCACCGTTGACGCCAAATGCCTGCACATCGAAGTGGCGTCGGACGAGATGGAACGCCGCGGCGCCGCTGCCGTCGGGCGGGCCGGAATCGGTGACGACGTCGGCGAGGCTGACGGCAGAGAAGGGTGCGGTGCTCGGATCGCTCATGGCGGCGATCCTGACAGATCAGGGCGCGAGCTGCGCGAAGCCGTCGAAGAGGTCGTCCCAGGTATACGCAAGCCCGTGGAACGACCGGGCGTCCGCAATGAGTTCCCGCTGGCGCGCAGGCGGCGTCGAGAGGAGGCGCGCCTCGGGCGTAATGCCCACGCGCCAGAGGTTGAGGCGATCCGCGTCCCAGCAGGCACCCGTTGTCGGATCGTCGCTGACGAATCCCTGGTCGTGCCTCGTGCAAGCGTCGGCGAGCACGTCAAGCCTCTCGTCGTCCAGCGCGAGCACGCCCTCCGCCCGTAGCTCCTGCGCGAACAGCGCTGCGCGAAGCCCGTGCTCGGGATCGCGGCTCTCGTTGAACCGCTGCGTGTCGTGGAGGAGCGCGAAGAGCAGGACGAGCTCTGCGTCGCAGCCGTCGACCTGGCGTGCGAGCCCGAGTCCCGCCCAGGCGACGGCCTTCCAGTGCTGTTGGCCGTGATCAGGCGATCCGGGACGGGTCGATCGTGCGACGACGAGGGGTGCGAGCGCGGAGTCCACGAGTTGAGTCTACGGTCGGCAGAGCTACATCCGTACGCATCGGGGAAGCATCGGCTCAGGGAGGGGAGGCACGCTTCTCGTGCGTGTGACCCTCCCGACACAACTCGCGCGCCGCTCGGTTTGCGTGGCGACCGGGTCGCGCGAGGTCTTTGCCGAGGGCGTCGATCTCAGCGGAGCCGAGCAGCGCATTCGAGCCTGGGCGCGCGGCTAGTCAGCCGCGGCCGATGAACGGCATCTTGGTCGCCATCACCGTCATGAATTGCACGTTCGCGTCGAGCGGCAGCGACGCCATGTAGACCACCGCGTCGGCGACGTGCGAGACGTCGAAGGACGGCTCGACCTCGACCGCGCCGTTCGCCTGGACGATCCCGACCGACGTCGCCTTCGCGACCATCTCGGTCGCCGCGTTGCCGATGTCGATCTGCCCGCAGGCGATGTCGTAGGCACGGCCGTCGAGCGAGGTCGATCGCGTGAGCCCGGTGATGCCGTGCTTCGCCGCGGTGTATGCAGCTGAGCCCGGGCGGGGGGCGCTCGCGGAGATCGAGCCGTTGTTGATGATCCGTCCGCCTCGAGGGCTCTGGCGTTTCATGATCCGGAACGCCTCCTGCGTGCAGAGGAACGTGCCGGTCAGGTTCGTCTCGAGCACGGAGCACCAGTCGTCGAACGCAACGTCCTCGAGCTTCGTCGGTGGCGCGCTGACACCGGCGTTGTTGAAGAGGAGATCGAGCCGGCCGAACCGAAAGTCGATCTCCGCGAAGAGCGTCGCGACCGATGTCGGGTCGCGCACGTTACACGTCAGCGCGACTGCACCGTTGCCCGCGCTCGCCGCAGCGGCCTCCAGATGCTCGAGGCGCCGCCCGGCGAGAACGACGGTGAAGCCAGCACCGGCCAGCGCGACGGATGCGACGCTGCCGATCCCGCTGCCGGCACCGGTGACGAGTGCGATCCTGGATCTCTGCTCGAGACTCATTGCCCTTGATCCTCGCACACAGCGCGCCATCGTCAGGCAACGCGTCAGACTGACACGACGATCCCGAGTGCCGAGACGTTCCGTGAGCTGTTCATGCTCGAGTCACGAAGTGGAGGCCGCCGGGCACCTCGAGTGAGAACCCGGGTGCGGGGCCGACTGCGACGTCGAGGAGCAACTCGGGTCGGTTCCAGCGCTCGTGTTGATCTGCGTCGACGAAGAACGAGGCGCCGCCGACTTCACCGAGCAGAAGCTCGTTTGGTTCGAGCAGGAGCTCGCCGGCACGGAAGCACATTGGGGAGCTGCCGTCGCAGCAGCCCCCCGATTGGAAGAACATCAGCTCTCCGTGTGTGGTGGTTAGGCGTTCGATCGCCGCGATCGCGGCGGCGGTGGCGACGACCTTTTTGGCCACGTCTCGATACCTCCTAGAAGAACCCGAGCGGGTTCGGGTCGTAGCTGGCGAGCTGGCACTTGGTCTGCGTGTAGTGGTCGAGCATCATCTTGTGGTTCTCGCGTCCCACGCCCGAGTTCTTGTAGCCGCCGAAGGCGGCGTGCGCGGGGTAGAGGTGGTAGCAGTTCGTCCATACGCGGCCGGCCTGGATGCCGCGCCCCATGCGGAATGCCTTGCTCGTGTCTCGCGTCCACACGCCGGCGCCGAGGCCGTAGGGCGTGTCGTTCGCGATCTCGAGCGCCTCCTGTTCGTCCTTGAACGTCGTCACTGCGAGCACCGGGCCGAAGATCTCCTCCTGGAAGATCCTCATCTTGTTGTGGCCCTTGAAGACGGTCGGCTGGTAGTAGTGGCCGCCCTCGAGGTCTCCTTCGAGGTGGTTGCGCTCACCGCCGATTAGGAGCTCTGCACCCTCGGCGAGACCGATCTTGACGTAGCTCTCGATCTTGTCCAGTTGTGCCGCCGAGACCTGCCCTCCGAGCTGCGTCTTGATGTCGAGCGGGTGCCCCTGCCAGATCTTCTTGATCCGCTCCAGGCAGCGCTCCATGAAGGGCTCGTAAATCGACTCCTCGATCAGCGCCCTGCTGGGGCACGTGCACACCTCGCCTTTGTTGAACGCGTAGAGAACGAGCCCCTCGATCGCCTTGTCGAGGAACGCGTCATCCTCTGCCATCACGTCGGCGAAGAAGATGTTCGGCGACTTGCCGCCCAGCTCCGTCGTCGAGGGGATGAGGTTCTGGGCCGCGTACTGCATGATCAGGCGTCCCGTCACCGTCTCGCCCGTGAACGCGATCCTCGCGATCCGCTTGCTCGTTGCGAGCGCCATCCCGATCTCCGCTCCGGGGCCGTTGACGATGTTGAGTACGCCCGGAGGGACGATTTCCTCGATCAGCTCGGCCAGCTTCAGGATCGACCACGGCGTTGGGCTCGCGGGCTTGATCACCGCGCAGTTGCCAGCGGCAAGAGCCGAGCGAGCTTCCAGGCCGCCATCAGGATCGGGAAGTTGAACGGGATGATCTGTCCCACGACGCCGAGGCTGGCAACGATGTCACCCGGGACGATCGAGGCGATCACGGGCGCGCCGAAGAAGGTCGCGAACGTGAGGAGCGCGAGCGGCAGCACTGCGCCGGTGCCTTTCACCTGCTTCGCGAGCGGGACATCGGGGGGCAGCGCCGCGTCGCTTCTCAGCTTCAGCACCACCACGAACGCGAGCGCGTAGATGACGGCAGCGATCAGACCCGCGAACGTTCGCTTCTGACGCAGCGGCTTGCGGATCTCCCACCGATGTGCCCCGCCGATCACTCGCCGCGCTCCTCGGTCAGTCGGAAGAACAGGTCCTCGAGCAAGTGGCGTTCGCGGTTGAGCCCACGGATCGGGATGCCCGCCGTGCCGAGCGCGACTGTCAATCGATCGACGACGGCCATCGGCGCTTCCAGCCACACGGCCTGGCCTTCGATGGTGGCGTTCTCGATTCCCAGCTCGCGTGCGAGCGCCAGCGCCCGTGTCGAGTCGGCAGTCTCGATCCGGGTCGCTTCGCCGACCGAGGCGCGAAGCTCATCGAGAGCGCCCTCGAACGTGACCCGTCCCTCGTTCGGGATCGCGACGCTGCGATCCCGAGCCGCTGCCGCATCCCGAGTGAGTAGCCACCCACACGGTCACGCGCCCGATCGAGCAACTCGACGCGGTCGAGGCACTCGTCGACCCACCGGTGTTCGACGCCACCATCGAGCGCCCCCGGCAGTTCGAGGTTCTCGCGACCCGAGAGGTATGGGTAGAAGGTCGGCGACTCGACAAAGCCAGCAACGCCATCCAGGGAGGAGTGCCCGTGTGCCGGGTCGCGGCCAAACAGCCGCACCGTCCCCGCGTCCCGCCGGATCAGGCCGAGCAGCATCCGCAGGGTCGTCGTCTTGCCCGCGCCGTTCGGGCCGAGGCAGCCGTCGACTGGCGTTCGAGTCGGGCGAACTGAGAAGTCCAGCGGTCGGTGCGCGCCCGGCCGGTCTTTGCCTATACGCTCGGCGCATTAGCGCGGTTCTCCTTTCCTTCCTGATCTCGCTGGCGGTGAACGCGGCCTTCTTCGTCGTCGCCGCGATCCGCAAGACCGACGTCGTCACAGACCTCTC
>JAJAZN010000287.1 GCA_026785685.1 Thermoleophilia bacterium | reverse complement strand
GTTCGGCATCACAAAACAGCCGACGGCTTGCAGCCGGCGAAAAGCATCGACACGATCGACCTGCACAGCCACGGCACACCTCGTCGGGAAGGGTTGGGTGTCGACACGCTAGCCGAGCCGGTCACACGTTTGGGCGCAAAACGTGATTTTTGTGCCCAAATCGAGTCTGGCCCGGCCGAATCCGATGGGATTCGCCGAGGAAACACGAGATTGCGAGTCCGCCACGAACCCGATAACCCCGCGGGCTACCGGGTGTCACGGCCGTCCCGCTTCGATCCCAGATGCGCCCATCAGTAGGTCAATGTCGCGAGAAGCACGACGGCTCGGCGCGTCGCACGGAGCGAAGTCCGATCCGCGACGTCCTCGACGCGCGTATCGCCCGCGTTGAGCTGGACACGAGCAGCGCCCGTCAAGCCGCCCTTGAGAACGTGCAGCACGGTCACGGCACCACCTTCACAGGCGAGCTCCTCACCCTCCGCCAGGCGGTGCACCGTGAGCATCGGTCGCAGCACGCCCCGCCGGACAATCAGGTTGAAGTCGTGCGCGACACCGTCCACGGCACACGTGGTGTCGGCGTCTCCCGAGAACGCGTGCGGCACGAGCTGCTCGAGGGCCACCGGAGCGTCGGAGCCGTGGGTCAGGGTCATCGGCGGGCCGTCGAGCTGCACGATGATGCGGTCGTAGCCGGGGAAGGTCGAGAACGGGCCCGAGCCACGCAGCTCAGCAATCGAGAGCCGCCAGTCGAACGCCTCGAGCGCCGCACCCGTCGGCTCCACCGCAAGCTCGGTCGTCGAGCCTTGCCCGTTCTTCCATGGCATCACGCGGCAATCGGCGGAACGGATCGTCCTCGGTATACCCATGAACTGGATCTGATCCTACGGCCCGAATGGTGCCGACGGGATAGCCTGTTGCGGTGGCTCCCCTTTCCGTTCTCTTCGAGCGCAACCGCGCGTGGGCTGCACAGATGGTTGCGAACAACCCGCAATTCTTCTCCGACCTCCTCGAGCGGCAGAACCCCGAGTACCTCTGGATCGGCTGCTCGGACAGTCGCGTCCCCGCGAACCAGGTCGTCGACCTCGCACCGGGCGACGTGTTCGTCCACCGCAACGTGGCAAACGTCGTGGTGCACACCGATCTCAACTGTCTGTCTGTCCTCCAGTACGCCGTTGACATTCTCCGCGTCAAGCACGTGATCGTCTGCGGTCACTACGGCTGTGGTGGGGTCAAGGCGTCGCTCGAGGGCGCTCGTCACGGGCTCGTGGACAACTGGCTGCGCCACGTTGTGGACGTGAACGAGAAGCACGCTGCGGAGATCCAGTCACTCCCCGAAGCCGAGCGACTCGATCGGCTATGCGAGCTGAACGTCATCGAGCAGGTCATGAACGTCTGCCAGACCACGATCGTGGAGGACGTCTGGACGCGCGGTCAGGAGCTCACCGTGCACGGCGTCATCTACGACCTGCAGGATGGGCTCCTTCGGAGCCTGTGTGCCAACGCGACGTTTCTCGATCCGACCGATCCGAAGTGGCTGCAGCCCGGTTCGAGGAATGGCCCGGCCACCACGCTGTAAAGTCGGCGAATGCTGATCGACCTCAGCCATCGCATCACCGACGGGATGATTACCTACCCAGGCCTCCCGGCCCCGGTCATCGGAACACACCTCTCGCGCGAGGCGGCCGAGGAGCTGTACGGCCCCGGAATTACGTTCCATATTGGCCTCCTGACCCTGTGCACGAACACGGGCACGTACATCGACGTGCCGTTCCACCGCTACGCCGACGGCCACGATCTCGCCGATCTCGCGCTCGAGCAGGTCGCGGGCCTGCCCACGGTCGTGCTCGACCGACGCGGGATCGAGACGATCGAGATCACGCCGGACGAACTCGAAGGTCTCGCGGGGCACGCCGTGCTCGTGCGCACAGATCACTCCCAACACTTCGGCACGGATCGCTACTTCGAGGCACACCCGCATCTGACCGCCGCGTCCGCCGAGGCACTCGTCGCGGCCGACGTCTCCTGCGTGGGCATCGATTCGCTCAACATCGACGGCACGAAGACGGGTGAGCGGCCCGTGCACTCGATCCTACTTCGGGCCGGGATTCCCATCGTCGAGCATCTGACGAACCTCGCCGCGCTCCCCGGCAAGGGGTTCGAGTTCACCGCGGTGCCGCCGAAGATCGAGGCTACCGGCACGTTCACCGTGCGCGCGTTCGCGGCCGTCTGACGAGGCGCAGGAACGGTGGCGACGGGATTCGCAGCCGGGCCGCACGGCCTTGCCGTAGTCGCAGAGACCGGAGACCGATTCGCCGATTTCGCGCCGTACGTTGCGGCAATCGACGACGACCGTACGGTCACATGCTCGGCGATGCTGACGGAGGGTGGCTCGGGGGTCTTCTCGAGCGACGGGGGACGGATCACGACGGTCGCCGACTCGACCTCCGGTTCATTCCACGAGATCCGGAGCCACCCAGCCTCAATCGGGACAGGATCACCAGTCGCCGCTCGGTTCGGCCGCAGACCTCGCATCGCAACTCCCCCGGCGCCGTGGACGGACGCCGCAGGGAACGTCCGCTGCGAAGCGTATACATGCCCAACAACGGACAAGGAGACAGGAATGAGCTTCTTCTGCCGCGTCGGTCTGCACCGATGGTCATTCAGCACCCAGCTTCTCGACGAACCCGGACACCGCACGCACACGGAGATCGTCCGCGCACGCTGTACGCGCGATGCGTGTGCCCGCTACGGGGCTTGGAGCCTTGTTCACCGTGAAGCGGCGCTCCCGGGGCCGACCTCGCGGGACACGCCCGCGCGACTCGCCTGACGTCGACCATCGTCGTACCTCCCCGCAGCATGTGTCTGCGCGCACCCACGAGGTGACCTCACACAAGCGGGGATCAGCGCGTCGAGAAGAGCATGACACGCGCAACCGGAGAGGCTGATCTGCGGGCGAAGCAGATCGAGAGCCCGTACGGCGAGACGCGCACGTACGCCGCGCAGGCAGCGCTGCTCGGGATGCCGGCAGCGGCACGGGCCGTCGGCACCGCCAATGGGCGCAACCCTGTCTCGATCGTCCTCCCCTGCCACCGCGTCGTCGGGAGCGACGGCGCTCTACGGGGGTTCGCGGGAGGTCTCGAGGTCAAGGCGTTGCTGCTGGCGTTCGAGGCGGCCCGGATGGACGTTCCGGTGCCTGGCTAAGCCACCGACGCCTCGTCGAGCACTGCTTTCGCCTCCGCGATGAAGTCCGAGTCGGGCCTCGGTGACAGGTCTTGCATTGCAGTACCGCCGATGCGTCATTGCAAGAGCTGACACCCGACCCCCGTTGTGCCCCGGTTCGAGCAGAAGATCTCCTACCGAGTCCCTGCGATTTCCACGAACGTTGCGGCCAACTCGGCGGCGTCCCGATCGCCGAGCGACGCCAGTGCCTGCCAGAAGTTGAAGTCGGTCGCGGCGCGTACCGAGGCGTCGAGGCGTTCGCGACGCCGGCCACGTGCGCTGAAGGGTTGCGCCAGGATCTCGCGGATGTGTGCCATGTAGCGGCCGATGCTCGACTCGACGGCAGCTCCGAGCGCGGGGATGGTCTGGGCGTCACGAAGGATATTCGAGGTCATCGGCTCCGTCTCGCGATACCAGGCGTAGAGGGCGTACAAAGCGAGTCGGAGTCGTTCACCAGAATCCTCGATCGTCGTCCATTCGGCAGGGTCGGGCGCCGGGTGGAGCCCGCGCCAGTGGGCCGAGCACGCGGCGAAGAGTGATGCCTCGTCGGGAAAGTGGTTGTACACGGTCACACGCTGCACGCCGGCCCGGCGCGCGATCTCGCTGATCTGGGTCGCGGCGGGCCCGACCGTCCGGTGCAGCTCCACCGTCGCCTCGGTGATCCGGCGCCGCGTCTCCTCTAGACGCTCGGCGCGCTGTTTCAGCTCGTACTTTCGCTTCCCTGCCATTTGACTGTACTGAATGTTAGTCGAAACTTGACAGCCGGTCTCCTGCTCGTCATGATCGATTAAACACCGTATTAATCGAAATAGAGAGGCAGGTGGGTCAATGGCTTCCGACACAGACCTTCAGCCCGCGAGGGTCCTAGGCCCGGAAGACGGCGAAGGAGGATTCCTCGGCAGTATCGGCGTTCGCTTCATGATCGACGGCAGCGAGTCCGGCGGCGGCTTCTCGTTGGTTGAGCACCCGATGTCGCCACGCGCGCTCGCAGCGCCGCTGCACAGGCACACCCGCGAGGACGAGTACAG
>JAJAZN010000286.1 GCA_026785685.1 Thermoleophilia bacterium | reverse complement strand
GCCGAAGCCGTTCTGCGAGCGCGGCTCGTGGCCTGCGACGTGCTCGTTCACCCAGTCGTTCATGAACGACACGGTGAACAGGGTGCCCGGTGGCGTGCTGGCAGCCAGGTGAGAGACGGCGGCGGTGACGAGGTCTCCTCCCCACGTGTCCTCGATCGTCACCCGCAGTCCCAGTTCGACCGCGAGATCTCGCATCAGCTTCGCCCGTGTCAGCCCACCCACCTTCGAGATCTTCAGGTTGAACGCCTCCATCGCCTTCGCCCCGTGGGCCCGCAGCAGCGACTGAACGTCCGTGATGCATTCGTCCAGCACCATCGGGAGCGTCGTCCGCTCCCGGACGATGAGGCACTCCTCCAGCGTCGGGCAGGGCTGCTCGAAGAAGACCCGTTCGAGGCCGTCGAGCAAGCGCGCTGCAACAACGGCGTCCTGCAGCCGCCACCCTCCGTTCGCGTCGGCCACGATGACGTCCTCGGGGCCAGTCGCCTCGACGACGCTCCGTGTTCTGGCCGCGTCCTCGTACGGATCGGCGCCGACCTTGAGCTGAAAGCGGTGGATCCCCTCTGCCAGGCGAGCCTGCACGTACGCGGTCATCTCCTCCGCGGAGGCCAGCGGCACGGCGAAGTAGAGCGGGAAGGCGTCGGACATCCTGCCACCGAGGAGGTCACAGACGGGCAGGCCAACCGAGCGGCCGAGCGCATCCCAGCAGGCCGTGTCGATCGCGCTCTTCGCGTAGCCGTGCCCCATCAGCGCCGTGTCCATGGCCGCGTTGATCGCTCCGAGATTTCCCGCCTCGACCCCGAGCACGGCCGGCGCAAGCTCTCCGAGCGCGGCCCGGGCGCCTGCTCCGTGCGCCGGCAGATACGCCGGCCCGAGGGGGCAGACTTCGCCGAAGCCCTCGACGCCGCTCGACGTCGTCACTCGCACAACCGTGCTCGGAAGCGTCTCGATCACCCTGCCGCCCGACATGACGTAGCGGCCATGGAGGTACCTCAGGTCGTAGCCGTAGACATCGACGCGTGCGATCCTCATGCCGGAGACCCGGGAGCCATGGACAGCCGATTCATCAACATGTGCCGGAGTCTAGTGCGGCGTCTCATGACGTTTGACAGGAATTAGCATCGCTGTGAGACGCCGCACTACCGCAATCAACATGGAGCGGGGCGGCCCACCACAGACCGCTCACGGAATGGCTTCACGCTCGACGACGGTCAGCGTGAACGGCGTACCGAGCCGCTCGGGCGGGGCGAGTTCGCACGCGAAGACCTCTGCCACGGCGTCTGCGAGTTCAACGGGAGTGCGGGGTCGGGCACCGGAGACGAGAAGGTGGCGCGCCACCTCACCTCGCGTCTTCTTCGCCACGTGCGAGACGACGCGTCTGACGCCGTCTCGCTCCTCGACCACGGACACCTGCACGCGTGCGGTCGCGCTGTCGCGTGGCGGCCTCCAGGCGGCGACGTATGTCGCAGAGCGGCAATCCACGACGAGCCGACCGGCAGCGGCCTCGTCGAGCGCCTCACGGAGGCCCTCCCGCCAGTACGGGGCCTCCATCTCCCTCCGATAGGTGGGCACGCGATCGGCAGTTCGGAGCGCTCCGAACTGTGCCGAGATGATCACGAGATTGCGCGCTGCGCGCGCCGGGAGCGAGGCAATGTCGAGCGCGGCGTACAGCACACCCGTGTAGAGCCGTCCGGCCGTCGTCGTCGGCGCACGTCGGAGATCGGCGTCGAGCAGAGCATCGCGCAGAGGAGTCAGCGCCGGGAACGAGAGGCTCGCGAGGTCGATGGGCTTCCCGCGGGCAGGCGCCCGCTTCGTCTCGCTCGGCGGCAACAGGATGAGGGGTGGTCGACGAGGAGCCATGAGCGGTGGCGGCATGGCAGCGACGCCGCTACCGCGGTGAGTCTATTTGCCGTGCGCGATACGCTCCTCACGTGGCCCTCGATCCTCCCCCTCCGGTAACCGACCTCGACTGGTCGCCCGAGCGCGCGACCGCCTTCGGGACCCGCGTGCTCGAGCTCTACTCATCGTTTCTCGCCGAACTGCCCGACGCACCGACGAGCCCACAACTGACCACGGCGGGTGTCCGCGCGGCGGTCGCGCAGGACGTACCCGACGAGCCGCTCGAAGAGGACGCGCTCGTGGCGCACCTGCAGACGATTGTCGACAACTCCGTCAACCTGGGTGGCGGCGGCTTCCTCGCTGTCATTTCCGGTGGCGGGACGGTACCGGGCGCCATTGCCGATCTGCTCGCGTCAGGACTCAACGCGAACACGGGCGGGTGGTTCCTCTCTCCCGCGGCGAGCGAGATCGAGGGGCAGCTGATCCGCTGGCTCGCCGACCGGTTCGGCCTGCCGCCAGGTGCCGGCGGCAACCTCGTCTGCGGTGGCTCGCTCGCCAACCTCTCGGCTCTGAAGCTTGCGCGGGATCGGGCCGGTGTATCCGTCCGGACCGCGGGTGTCGACGGCCAGAGACTCGCCTTCTACGCGTCGGAGGAGAGCCACTTCACAATCGACCGTGCGGCCGACGTGCTCGGCCTCGGCGAATCGGCTGTCCGCAAGGTGGCGATCGACGGGCAGCTACGGATGCGGGTGGATGATCTCGAAAGGCTCATCGCGGCCGACATCGCGGCTGGCGTACACCCCGCAGCGATCGTTGGAACTGCCGGCACGACAGGCACAGGTGCGATCGATCCTCTGGAGGAGCTCGCCGAGATCGCGGCTCGGGTCGGCGCCTGGTTCCACGTCGACGCGGCGTACGGTGGTGCTGTCGCCATCTCCGACGAGCTTCGGCCCCTTCTGCGTGGCACCGAGCGAGCGGACTCGATCACGTTCGACACGCACAAGTGGATGTACGCGCCGCTCGTTGGTGCCGCGCTTCTCGTCCGCCACCCAACGGGCCTCGTGGGCTCGTTCAGCGCTCACGCTGCGTACGTCGAGCAAGACCGGTCGCTGACCGACAGAGGGACGGATCACGGGTTCGAAGGGCTCCAGCTCAGTCGCAGTTTCACCGCGCTCCGTGTCTGGGTCGGACTCCTGGCGCACGGCCGAGCGGCGTACGCCCGGCGCATCGAGCACGACGTCGAGCTGACGCGTTGGCTCGCCAGGCTCGTCGAGGAGGCACCCGACCTCGAGCTTGCCTGCCCACCGTCGCTCTCGATCTGCTGCTTCCGTTACCGGCCGGCCGGCGTCGATGACGACGCCTACCTCGATCGGCTCAATCAGCGCGTGATGACAGAGCTGCAGATCGACGGTCGCGTCTTCCCGTCGCAGGCGGAGGTGCACGGCCGGATTGCGTTGCGCACCTGCATCGTCAGCTATCGCACCGAAGCGCGGCACCTGGAGCAGCTACTCGAGCTGACGCGCGAGATCGGGGAGCGCGTCCATGCGAGCGGGGTCGTCGCCTGATGCGGGCTGCGGCAGCTGGGCGAAGAGCGAGTGGCCCGCGGATGGGTTGAGGCGGCGCCTGTACCGATTCGACCAAGGACTACATGCATTTCTCCTGGACCGGTCACTAGGCACGCACCTCGTTGAATCCAGCGGCCGCAAAGTGGCCGTCGAACGCAAGCGCATCGGTGATGCGATTGCGCCGCATGATCCGGCGCATCCTTGCCACGGTTACACATCCTTTGTAGAGGGTGTGTAACGACAGTGTGCCGGAAGAGGGAAACGGCCTTGTCGACGGAGAGCTCAGGCGGGCTCAGTGGCGACCACCCAGAGAGGGCCGTCACCGCACTCGACCCGCCGTGTGTCGCCTCCCGGGTCGGTGAGCCGCGTCTGCAAGACGACGACCTCGTTGCCGTCGATCTCGGCGAGCGGCGCTCGCAGGCCGGACATGCCAAACGTCAGATGCCACGCCCGTACCTGATTGTGGATCGCGCGAGCCGAATGCGACCAGTCGATGCGGGCGTAGTCGTCATCCTCGAAATGCCCTGCCCAGGTTGCTCCGTCCTCGGACTGCTGGTCGCCCGGGTCACCCGCCATCACGCGGTCGAGCACCTGCGGAAGAAGGCCCATCGCGAGCGCGTGGCTCCTCGGCGCGAACTCGTCGATCTTGACGTCGTCGTCCAGGACAGGGGTCGATCCCTGCGCGAGAAGATTCCCGGTATCGAGCTCGGCGTCCATGTAGTGCCAGGTCATCCCCCACACCGGGTCGTCCTCGCGCACCGTCCACGCGAACGGGATCGGCCCTCGGTGCCGAGGCAGCAGCGCCGGATGCTGATTCACAGAACCGAGCCGCGGCACGTCGAGCGCAGCCTGCGGAATCTTCCACGGAAAGCCCGAGCACAGCATCAGATCGGGCTCGTAGGAGCGCAGGAGCGGTTCGATCGCGTGCTTGTCGCGTGCGAAGAGGAGGTCGACACCGGCGGGCGCAGTCACATCCGTGAGCACGAGATGCGGCGGCATCTCGCGTCGGTCGTCCCTTCGCGGCCCGAGCACTGCGACCGGCTCGTGACCGAGCTCTCGCAGCGGGCCAACGAGCGCGTGGGCGAGGGGAGCGATCGAGCAGATGGTGACGATGCGGAGACTCTCGGGCACCCGACGATTCTATGACGCACCGCGAGTTGGGGCCGAACGCCGTTGGGCTCAGTACCAGATCGCGACCGGATAGCCGTCGCGCGGCTCCGGTGGATCAGGGAGCGAGACCGCGTCTTTCCGCGCCGCTGTCCAGGCGCACGCCGCCGCGTCGAGCAGGTCGTCGAGCGGTATCGTCGCCGTCGCCCCGAGCGTGCCAGGATCGATGTTGATCCCGTGCTTGCGCAGGAGACCCAGGCGCT
>JAJAZN010000285.1 GCA_026785685.1 Thermoleophilia bacterium | reverse complement strand
CGCGCTCAGCACACCGATCGAAACGGCGACCGCGAGAGCGAAGACGAGGCCGAGCATGAGCTTCTTCATCAGAATGTCTCCTCTATGTCGTTGACATCTCGGAGGATCGCTCCTCCCACCCGCGACCGCATCGGACGTTCCCGTGAGCGGCCGTCAGTAGTTTCCACTGCCACTCACCGGAAGAGATCACGCTCGCGGGGCATGACGATGTCCGTTGCGCGCCCCTCTCCGCGAGCGTCGACGCCCCGGACGATCGCCGCGGGCACGCCGTTTGCCTTGCCCATCACGAGCTCTGCGGCTCCTGCGATCTCGTCGGCGACAGCGATCATCGTGGAGCGCAGCTCGTACCCCCGGCTGTCGATCGTACCGCGCAGATCCCTGAGAGCAACGATTCCCGCCACTCCGAGTGCAACATCCGTCGTCCCCTGTCTCCATGCCCTGCCGAACGAGTCGCTGACAATGAGCCCTGGCGCAATTCCCGTCAATTCGGAGAGCCGCTCGCGCAACCCAGCAGCGGAGGCATCCGGATCGACCGGGAGTAGGATGACCGTCCCGTCGCCCTTCGCGTTGGACGCATCGACGCCGGCCGACGCGCAGACGAAACCGTGCGACGTCTCGGAGATAACGAGCGGCGGGCGGGACCGGACGACCTCGACCGTCTCGCGCAGGATCACCTCGAGCTGACGCGGGTCGCCCTCATCCCCTGCCAGTTCGATCGCACGCGCCGAAGGCTCGATGTCTGCGAGACGGACGATCCGCCCCTCGACCTTGGAGACCGCCTTCTGAGCAACGACGACGATGTCGCCCTCCTCGAGGCCGCCCGCCCGACCGCAGGCCTCAGCGAGAAGGGCTGCGAGATCGTCACCCTCCTCTAGCTCCGGGAGCCCAGCGAGGGGAATGACGCGAACCTCGGCAGGCATCGTCATTGCCCCGCTCCCGAGCCTTGCATCGTGACATCGTAGGGGAGACGGCGCAGCCTCTCCCGGGACCGAACCCGGCAACAACCGGCCTCCGGGGCAGACAGGCGTACCGCTGTGGGGCACCGCACTATTGAACGCCGGTGACACGAAGGCCGGCGTGGGCCTTGTAGCGCTTGTTCACGTTGACGATTACGGCCGTCATGCCCTCGAGCGCACGCGCGCTCGCGAGCGGCCCCGCGTCGATTGCGCGTCCCGACGTCACCTTGCCGGCAAGCTCGAGAATGATCGCCTTGGCGTCGGCGTCATCGCCACAGACGAGCGTGTCCTCGTCCGGGGCCACGTCGCCACCGAGATTGGCAGCGGCAAGCGAGTGGAGACCGGCGATGACAGGCCCGTCGATCACGTCCTGGATCCGTTGTGCAATCGACGTCGACTCGGACGTCGGGAAGACGCCCTCCTTCGAGAAGGACAGCTCGGCGGCCACCGAGAGCACGGGCGTTCGCCCGATCGCGTCGCGCAGGGAACGAGCCGTCTCGACTGCGCCGTCGGCCTTTGTCGTCAGCACAACGACGTCCGCGTCGCGCGCCGCGTCCTCGTTCGTCGCCCCGGTGACGCCCAGCTCCTGCGCAGCGGTCTGTGCCCGCTCGGCGTCGCGCGAGCCGATCACGACGGCGTATCCCGCCTCGTGCAACCGCACGGCGAGCGCCATGCCGAAGCTTCCCGTACCTCCGATCAACGCGACCTTCATGACGGGGTCTCCATGGCTGCCTCCAGGGTTGTCTGGGCGAGTCTGCGCGCTGACTCGCGGTCAAGCATGAGCGTATCGGTGACGACAACGGCGCCGTCCGTTTCGGCCGTCTCGTCGGCGGCGTCGATCACGAGCGCGTCGAGTAACCCCTTGTAACACATTGTCACAAGAGCCGGAGTCGTCCCTCCGAGGAGGCGACGCATCATGCGGTCGACCGGCCCGCGAACGGCGTGCCCGCCGATCAACGGGCTGACTGCGACGCAGCGCACGCGGCGTCGCTCGATCGCCTCACGGATGCCCGGCACGGAGAGGATCGGATGGATCGACACGAACGGGTTGCTCGGAGCGATCACGATCGCGTCGGCATCCTCTATCGCGCCGATCACTCCAGGGGCTGGACGGGACACGTCGGCACCGTCGTAGCGCAGCGCGTCCACCTCGTCCTCGTGGCGTCGAGCGACGAACCACTCCTGGAACGGGAACGTCCCGGCGGGAGTCACGAGCTGCGTCCGGAGGCGATCATCCGTCGCGGGAAGCAGTCGTGTCTTCAGGCCCGCCGAACGAATGAGGCGCCCCGTGACGCCCGAGAGCGTCTCTCCACGGCGGAGCGCCTGCGAGCGCACGAGGTGCAGTCCAATGTCTCGATCGCCGAGCATGAACCAGCCCTCGCCCCCCCACGAGCGCGCGGACTCGAGCGCCTCCCACGTCTCGCCCTCCCGACCCCAACCACGCTCGGTGTCGTTGAGACCGGCGAGCGTGTAGAGCACCGAGTCCAGGTCGGGAGAGACGTGCAGGCCCAGGATCTCGAGGTCGTCGCCCACGTTCCCGATCACCGTGAGCTCGCCGGGAGCCAGCACATCGTGTAGCCCTGCGGCCAGCTTGGCGCCCCCGACACCCCCTGACAGACAAACGACCCTCAAGACGCGGACACCACGAGGAGCTTGTGTTGATTCAACACAAGCGATGTGCGTGCGCCGACGGGGAGGGACAGCTGCTCGAGGTCTGCGAGAGTGTCGACATCCTGCTCGAGTTCGGGGATCGAGACGGGGGTGAGTCCGCCACTCTCGAAACGAGCGGCGCTTCCCGCCCCGTAAAGCGGCGCGAACGCGGCAGGGCCTGGGAGCGAGAGCGCGTTCGTCGTTCCGTCTGCCGCGGCAACAAGGGCGGCTCCGGACGCAGCAAGGCGAGTGAGCGCCTCGGGCGTAGCGCACGGGAGGTCGGCGTTGACGACGACGCAGGGACCATCCAGCCCGGCCAGGCCTGCGACAACCGCGGCCGCTTGCCCTCCCGCAGGGTCGATGACGAGTTCCACATCGAGCTCGGCCGCGATTACGATAGCGGCGCCGTCATCCGTGACAAGACGCACACGGTCAGCTGCGAGAGTGGCGGCTTCGAGCACATCACCGAGCATGGCGAGCGCAGCCTCCACCCGGAGCTCGGGGGGCAGGCGACTCTTGCCGCCGGAGCGGAAGGGTATGACGGCGGTAACCATGGGGTGAGACTAGACACACACGTGACACAGACTCGTCACGTGTCGCGACGTAGCGTGTTCGTGTGACGCGCATCGCCGACCTGCCGGCCCGCGAGCGGCCGCGGGAGCGGCTGGCGCGCCTCGGGCCGGAGGCGCTTGCCGAGCGCTAGCTGCTCGCGCTCGTGCTCGGGTCGGGGCGGCGGGGGGAGAGCGCGCTCGACGTCGCGGCGG
>JAJAZN010000284.1 GCA_026785685.1 Thermoleophilia bacterium | reverse complement strand
GGGGGCCGCCGCGGACCCGACCTCCCCCCGCCGCCCCCACCGCGTCACGGGGAACCGTAGGTTCCCGGCTTCAGGATCGCGCGAAGCGCGGAAAGCAGAGCTGTAGGGCAGCCTGCGATACGCTCTTCCACCGCAGGCTGCCCTACTGCGTGCGGCCGGGCGTGCGGTTCTTGCGCTTGACGGCGAGGTAGTGCGTCAACTCGCCGAGAGCGATCACTGCGATGAAGATGAGCCCGACGACGAGCATCGCGAGGACGACCTTGCGGCCTTCTTCTGCGGCGTCCGCCAGGATCAGGAGCGAAGCGAGCATCGTGCTCGTGACTTTACCCCACCAGACGGTCGTGCGCGCAACATGCGGTGTCGACGGCGTCGGCACCGGCCGCTCTCCGGGCGGCCGCGGCGAGCGCAGACGCATCGCCGTGGTCTCGCAGCTCCGCCCGAGCCTCCACGAGAGATCCCTGACCAAGGAGCGCCGCGGTCGCCGCCCAGGCCTCGGCCTCGCCGCCACGATGGTCGGCCCGGGCCTGCGAGCACAACGAGATCAGCTCGGCGAGATCGTGCACCGCCTCGATGCTTCCGGTCGCGGCCCGGACGAGGCCGTGCGCGTAGAGGTAGTCGCCAAGGAGAAGTGCGGTGTCGGGGTCGGCAGGCCGAAAGAGCCGGGAGCGCCCGTAGTGGAGGAGGTAGCCTTCGTAGATCGTCTCGACGCCGAGCGCGTACAACGGGTCGCAGAGACGCGAGAAGACCGCGGTTCGGTCCTGAGCGTCACGAGGGAGGAGCGAATCTCCCCAGAGCGGGCTTTCGGCTGCCGCCTCGGCGACGAGCGTCTCCCAGACGTCTGCCTCAGTTGTCGAAGAAGTCGCCAATGGCCTCGATCGTTCTGTCGATCTCGTCGTCGCCGTGGGTGAGCGAGACGAACATGCACTCGAACTGCGACGGGGCGAGGTAGACGCCTCGGTCGAGCACGTGACGGAAGAGCGCGCCGTAGCGCTCGGTGTCCGAACGAACCGCGTCGTCGTAGCTCCGCACGGGGTCGTCTTGACAGAACAGGGTCAGCATCGCCCCGACCCGCTGGACGGTGCCGAAGCGCTCAAGGCCTGCCTCGAGGCGCGCCCCGCGGCGTTCGAGCTCGTCGTAGATCTTCGGATCGCGGAGGCGCCGCAGCACCGAGGTCCCGGCTGCGGTGGCAAGCGGGTTGCCGGAGAGCATGCCCGCCTGGTAGACGTCGCCGACCGGCGCGAGCCGCTCCATCACGTCGGCGCGCCCGCCGAAGGCCGCGGCCGGAAGGCCGCCGCCGACGATCTTGCCGAGGATCGTCAGGTCGGGCGTGACGCCGTAGCGCTCCTGAGCACCTCCCCGCGCGACGCGGAAGCCGGTGATCACCTCGTCGAACACGAGCAATGCGCCGCACGCGTCGCACAGCATCCGGAGCGCCTCCAGGAATCCGGGGGCGGGCGGAACGACACCCATGTTGCCCGCGACAGGCTCCACGAGAATCGCCGCGAGCCCCTCTCCGTACTGGGCGACGGCTGCCGCGACGGCGTCGATGTCGTTGTAGGGCAGCACGATCGTGTCGCCCGCGACACCAGACGGGACGCCCGGGGTCGACGGGATCCCGAGCGTCATCAGCCCCGAACCAGCGCTTGCGAGCAGCGCATCGACATGGCCGTGGTAGTTGCCGGAGAACTTGATCAGGCGGTCGCGGTGCGTCGCCGCGCGCGCCAGCCGCACCGTGCTCATCGCGGCCTCGGTACCGGAGGAGACGAGGCGCACCATCTCGACCGACGGCACGGCGTCGACGATCTCTGCGGCCAGGTCGACCTCTCCCTCGGTGGGGGCGCCGAACGTCGTTCCGCGCGTGAGCGCATCGGTGACGGCAGCGAGCGTCTCGGGATCCGCGTGCCCGAAGAGAAGCGGACCCCACGAGAGCACCCAGTCGATATAGCGGTTGCCGTTCACGTCCTCGATCAGCGCTCCCGACCCGCTGCGCATGAACACCGGCTCGTCGAGGCCGACGGATCGCATCGCACGGACCGGCGAGTTGACCCCTCCCGGAATCAGGCGCTGCGCCCGGTCGTAGAGATCGGATCGGGTTAAAGCCATCGAGCCACATCCTTCGCCCAGTAGGTGAACATGAAATCGGCGCCGGCTCGCTTGATCGCGACGAGCGACTCGAGTGCGGCCGCCTTCTCGTCGAGATGACCTGCTGCTGCTGCTGCCTTGACCATCGCGTATTCCCCGGAGACATTGTACGCGGCGACGGGGCAGTCGAACCGCTCGCGCACAGCCCTGATCACGTCGAGATAGGCGAGCGCGGGCTTCACCATGAGGATGTCTGCGCCCTCACCGAGATCGAGCTCGCATTCCCGGAGTGCCTCACGAACGTTCGTGGGATCCATCTGATAGCCGCGGCGATCGCCGGTCGACGGCACCGATTCGGCAACTTCCCGGAATGGCCCGTAGAACGCCGAGGCGTACTTTGCGGCGTACGCAATGATCGGTGTGTGCGGAAG
>JAJAZN010000283.1 GCA_026785685.1 Thermoleophilia bacterium | reverse complement strand
CGGTGCGCGCCCGGCCGGTCTTTGCCTATACGCTCGGCGCATTAGCGCGGTTCTCCTTTCCTTCCTGATCTCGCTGGCGGTGAACGCGGCCTTCTTCGTCGTCGCCGCGATCCGCAAGACCGACGTCGTCACAGACCTCTCCTACAGTCTCTCGTTCGCGGTGCTCGCGATCGTTCTGCCCTTCTCAGGCGCGGGCCAGTCGGTTCAGCTTGTCGCATCTCTCCTCGTGCTCGTCTGGGCAGCGCGGCTCGGGGTCTATCTGTTCAGGCGGATCCTGCGGATCAAGGTCGACCATCGCTTCGACGACATGCGGGACAAGCCGCTTCGCTTCGCCCGCTTCTGGATCCTGCAGGCGATCACGGTTGCCGTGGTCATGCTTCCGGTCTCCTACCTCCTCGGCCGAGAGAGCGCTCCCGACGTTGGCCCCTGGATGGTCGCCGGGGCAGTGATCTGGCTGATCGGGCTCGCGATCGAGGCCGTCAGCGACGCCCAGAAGTCAGCGTTCAAGGCGAAAGCAACGGAGGGTGAGCGGTTCATCTCGAAGGGCCTCTGGAAGTACTCCCGCCACCCCAACTACTTCGGCGAGATCCTCGTCTGGTGGGGCCTTTTCCTCTTCGCCGTGCCCTTCCTCCACGGAGCAGCATTCGCTGTGGTGATCGGGCCTATCTTCATCACGCTGCTGTTGGTCTTCGTCAGCGGGATTCCGCTCCTCGAGCGAAGCGCCGAGGCCAAGTACGGCGACGATCCCGTCTACCGCGAGTACAAGCGACGCACGAGCATCCTCGTGCCGCTCCCACCCCGCAGCTAACCCCCACCCGCCGCGACCCCACCCTCGCAGCGACGGGCGGGCGATCGCGGTGAGGGTCACCGCAAACCTGGCGAGAGCTCGCCAGGAGCAATCCTCGATCCCGCGCAGGGCAGGGGTATATCGGGTTGTGCGCTGACGAAAAATCAGTAACAACTACCAAAACTATACAATCATAGAGTTGTATGCTTGAGGTATGACCGCTTCGACACCTTCAACAACTCAGTCGTTTGGGCTCCCCGAGCTCTACCAGACCGAGTGGTGCCCGGTCTCGCGGCGGGTGCGCGAGCGGCTGACCGAGCTCGACGTCGTCTACGTGGCACGACAGGTTCCGGTCGATCGTGATGAGCGTTCAGAGCTGCTCATGCGGACGGGTGCCGATTCGATCCCGACCCTCGTATCCGAGGACGGGGAGGTACTCGTCGGTGAGGACGAGATCCTTGCGTATCTCGACGGGCGGTTTGACGAGCCCTCCGCTGCTGACGCACACCGGCTGAAGGCAATCAAGGCGCGGAAGCGCGAACTCGAGGAGGCAGGACGATGGTTGGAACCAAGTACGCACTGACCGGCACCACGACACTCCCGTTCCCTGACACGGTCGCCCGCGCCCGCGAGGAGCTGTCAGCGGAAGGCTTCGGCGTGCTCTGCGAGATCGACGTCCAGGCGACGCTGAAGGCCAAGCTCGATCTCGAAGGTGAGTCCTACGTGATCCTCGGCGCCTGCAACCCGTCGCTCGCGCACCGCGCACTCGAGGCGGAGCCCGACCTCGGCGTGCTGCTGCCCTGCAACGTCGTCGTCTACGAGCGCCACGGCGCCACCCACGCGTCGGCCGTCGACGCCGAGCGCATGCTCTCGATCGTCGAGAACGACGATCTCCTCCCCGTCGCCGTCGACGTCCGTGAGCGTCTCGCCCGCGTCGTCGACCGCACCTGCGCGGCCTAACCCTCCAACCCGTCGCCCCCGTGGCGCTGATTCTTGCGTTCGTCGTCGGCATCGGCTCGGTTGCCGGCGTGCTTCTCGCAGTCGTGGGCGTTGTCATGGCCGTGACCGCCGTCGTTGGCTTCTGCCCCCTTTACAGGCTGATCGGCGTCTCGAGCGACCGGCACACCGTCGCGCCACGAGCTCGAGCGCTTCGAGGAGTGCGGCCACATCCGTGTACACCGTGAGCGTGCCGCGCCGGGCTCGCGCGCCGGCGATCCCCGCCCGCATGCCGCCGTCGATGAACCGCCGGACTGGACGCCAGCGCCTGCCGAGCGCCGGGATCTCGTAAACCTCGAGTTTGGGAAGCCTCTCCTCGAGTTGCCTCAGCAACGGCACCCACGAGTCAACCTGCTTCTGCTGCCAGCGCTCGAACGCGACCAGCACCACCGACGGATCTCCCTCGACTCGTGGCCATTCTCGTCCCAACGGACTCGGTAGTGAATGTGGTCGGGCTTGCCCAGCACCTCGAGCACGACCCTGGCGCGGGGGGACTCCCCGACACGGTGAGCCTTGATGATGATCCGGTCGTCCTTGACACCCTGTAGCTCCTTCGCCTCCATCACGTTCTCCTCATTCTCGACAACGGCCCCCGCACTCGAGCCCATCGGGGCCGACGAGGCAGGAGTGAGCAACGCGTCGGCATCGCACCGGCATTTCGCCGGTCTGACCTTGGCGGCCGACGATAATGGAGGAATTGTGAGGCAATCGACGCTGGCTGGTTCTTCCGGGGATGCTTGCGGGGAATCAACAGATCTGGGAGGCGCTCCAACAACTTGGCGTGACGGAGCAGACCCCGCTTCGTCTTGAGTTTTCCACGATTCGGCTGGTGCTGAGAGTGACGCCCAGCTTGCTGCCTATCTGCAAAGCAAAACCGATTACGACGTTGAGGTTGACCAGAGCAAGAGCGGCTACGGGGTAACCGGGTGGACTCAGCCGGGGACTAGCAACGTCGAGGTGCTCAACGCATGGGTCGCCTCGATGATCCAGATCGGCTACGACAACGGACGATGCCAGTTCGATGGCTGGAGCGCGCCCGTGCCCGACGCCGACGATTCCGTCGACCGTAACTGATCTCAGGGCCCTCACACTCAGAGTCGGCATCAGCCAGGAGCCACTCATAGCTTGGCTAGTCATAGGAGTGGACGCATACCGCTGCCTCTATCCGGCTGCGGTCGAGTTCGGCGGCGTCACCGTCCTTTTGGACAGGCGCCAGGGGCGCGCGCTGCTTGCCGTGACCGTTCAGCCCACGGACTCGCGTCAATCCTGGTGGTGCTCGATCCCGTCAGGAAGCTCCAGCCACAGGTGTCGACGAGATTCGAAGACGGAAACGGTCGGTGGCGGGAAGCGTGGGTCGGCGAACGCGCCAACGGGGACAGCGACCAGTTCCGGCTGATCCGAGCCGGTGTAGTAGACGGTAGCGCCGCATTCAGGGCAGAAGAAGAACGCCGCCTCCCTCTCCATGTCGTCAGAAATGCGCACGTAGCTGCTGGACTGGCCAACGATCTCCACCTGATCGGAGTGAAAGCGAGCCTGGATCGAGAAGGCGCTTCCCGTCCGGCGTTGGCAGGCGAGGCAGTGGCACATCGAGATCCGGATCGGATCCCCCGATGCTTCGAGACGGAGTTGTCCACAGTTGCATGCGGCCGGTCGGGTTGCCATCGGCCGGATTCTACGAGATCGCCACCTGCCGACGGCACAACGCGTGTCGTCTGCCGAGACCCGCCCGCCGGTTCTGTCGTACCCTTGACCAATGAACGAGGACAGCCTCCCAACAGGTGTCCTACCTGCAGCGCGGCTCCATCTCTCTGGCGCGGCTATTTCGGCGGCGGTCGGGGACAAGGCGTGTTGTTTGCTAATGGCCGCTCAACCCGTCCTCCGGGTCGGCGGACAACGTTCTGCGCGAACCGTCAGCAATCACTGCGAAACAGTCACGAGTCAGCCAATAACTACCACGTGGCTCCAAACATCACGCGTGCGGTAGCGGAGGGGAGGGAGGGTGCCCGGGCAGCCGCGGACCCGAAATGCGAGCAGGCGGCT
>JAJAZN010000282.1 GCA_026785685.1 Thermoleophilia bacterium | reverse complement strand
CGTGTCGTGCGTGCGCGCGTGGTACTCGGCGCCGAGCCAGGCCCAGTGCTTGGCCGCCAGATCAGCGAGCGGCAGCGGCGCATCGGGAAGCTCGTCCTCGACCTCCTCGCGCCAGGTGCGGTGCCAGCGCCTATGAAGAGCTCTCCATAGGCGCTGCTATGCACCGCTCGCGACTATGCGCAGGTCCCTCGCGATCTGGGAGTCGGACCACGATTCACACTGGCGCAACTGCGCATAGTTTCCGGCGTCTTCGTTCCAGGCCCGATGGGTCTGGAAGGAAAGTTGATGATGGAAGCTACCCGACCCGCAGCACCGCACGGTCCCGTCTCCTCACGTGGAGAGGGCAAGATCGTGACGTTGCTCGACGCGCTGACCGCATACCTTCAACAACGCAAGTACACGCCGAATATCTGCACGCAGTACCGCCGTGGTGCGCAGCATTTCCTCAGGTGGCGCGGCCTGGACTGCACCGAGGCGCTGCTCTTCGGCGAGGACGACATTTCATCGTTCGTCACGGGGCATCTGACGAGGTGCGATTGCCCTCGACCGCGTGGAGACTCGCGAGCGCACATCCGCGCAGCCCTGCGACACCTCTCGCTGGTGGCGCAGCGCGATGGAGCGTTCATCGTGTCTGGCGTTCCTCGGGCCGTGACGCCAATCGAGGAGTGGCTCGCTTGGTTCGACGAGCACCTCCGATCCGTACGTGGGCTGGCAACCGTGACGCGCGCCCATCAGGTCCGATACGTTCGTGAGTTCCTGACGGCGACGTTCGGCGCCGCCACGCTCGACCTTCACGCGCTGACGGTCCCCATCCTCGTTGGATTTGTCTCGGCCAAGGCCGGCACTGGAAAGCGGCGGGCGGCAAGATATGCCGCGACGGCGATCCGGGGCTTCCTGCGCTTCCTCGTCCTGCGTGGAATCTGCGAGCCCGGGCTCGTCGCCGCCGTCCCGACCGTCCCCGACTGGCGCGCTCGCTTCCTGCCCAAGGGGCTTCAGGACTTCGAGGTTACACGTCTACTCGACGCGTTCGGTACCAACACTCCGATCGGTCGTCGGGACCTCGCCATGCTGCTGTGTCTGACGCGCCTCGGGCTGCGTGCTGGCGAGGTCGCGCAGCTGACGCTGGACGATTTGGACTGGCACAACGGAACGCTCCGCCTCGCGACACCGAAGGAAAGACGCACCTGCCTGCTCCCCATTCCCGTGGACGTTGGCGACGCGATCGTCGCGTACCTCGGCGACGGCAGACCCGCTTCCTCCGATCGTCACGTGTTCCTCGTGCACAAGACGCCGGTGGGACGCGCGATGTCGGCGTCTGCGGTCTGCCGCGTCGTCCGCCGCGCGTTTCATCGAGCGGGATTCGCCGGCGCTGGTCACGGGACACACGTTCTCCGTCACACCCTCGCCGGAAACATGGTGCAGGCCGGCGCCACGCTGAAGGAGGTCGCGGACGTACTGCGCCACAGGCACATCGACACCACGGCGGTGTACACCAAGGTCGATCTGACCACGTTGAGAGCGGTGGTACTACCCTGGTCCGAGGTGGCCTCGTGACGCCCCTTGCGTCGATGCTTGGTCGCGTCGATGACTACCTCGCGACTCGACGAGCCCTGGGGTTCATCTTCCGTGTGGAGGGTGACGAACTGCGGCGCTTCGCCCGGTTCGTGGACGACACCGGCCATCTCGGTCCGGTGACGTTCGCCCTCGCGCTTCGATGGGCAACGCTCCCGCAAGGGTGCGATCGGCGGTACTGGGCGCGGCGACTCGACCTCGTTCGACGCTTCGCGCAGTTCCGCGTGCCGCTCGACGTCGGCACCGAGGTCCCACCTCGCGGAATCCTCGGAGCGTCCTACCGTCGAGTCGAGCCGCACATCTTCACGGTCGAGGAGTTCGCCGAGTTGATGCGCGCGGCGGCCAAGATGCCAACACGCTGGCCCCTGCGCCCGCACACCTACGTCGCATTGCTCGGCCTGCTCGCGGCGACCGGGCTCCGCATCTCGGAGGCGCTGCGCCTGACGAGGAACGACGTCGATCTGGAGACGGACGTGCTCACCGTTCGCGAGACCAAGTTCCACGGGACGCGGCTGGTCCCGATCCACACGTCCGTGGCGCAGGCACTCCGCGACTACGCCGGCCGGCGGGACAAGCGTCGTCCCCGTCCCGCCAGCGACACATTCTTCCTGTCGGAATACGGAAGCTCCCTCAAATACTGCAAGGTCCGCAAGACCTTCGCGGACCTGCGCCAGACGCTGCGGAGGCCATCGAGTTCCGGGCGGTGGCCTCCGCGCATTCACGATCTTCGTCACACATTTGCTGTCACAAGGCTTCTCCGTTGGTACGAGGACGGGAGCGACGTCGGCAACAAGATCATCTCCCTATCGACGTATCTGGGACACGCGAAGGTCACGGACACATACTGGTACTTGACGGCGTGTCCGGCGCTTCTCGCTGTCGCTGCAGCCCGCTTCGAAAAACACGTCGAACCCAGGGTAGCGCCGTGAACGCTAGCGCCTTCCCAGAACTGCTGCGGTCGTTCTTCTGCGAGCACCTGGCGACACATCGCGGAGCCAGCACCAAAACCATCGAGAGCTACCGGGACACCTTCCGTTTGCTCATTGGCTTCGTCGCCAGCCGACTGCACAAGACACCTTCGGCGATCTCGCTCAGCGACCTGGACACCACGATGATCCTGGCGTTTCTCGACCACCTGGAGAACACCCGGCACAACACGGCTCGTAGTCGCAATCTGCGCCTCACCGCGATCCGGTCGTTCATGCGCTACACGTCGTTCCGGGACCCCGTCTCGTTGCCGCTTGTGCAACGAGTGCTGGCCATCCCAACGAAGCGGTTCGCGAAACCCGTACTTGGCTTCTTGTCCCGGGCGGAAATCGACGCTCTGATTGGAGCCGCCGATCAGTCCCGATGGAGTGGTCGGCGTGACCGCGTGCTCTTCGCAACTTTCTACAACACCGGAGCGCGCGTCTCCGAACTCATCGCCCTTCGTCGTCGCGATGTCGTGCTCACAGCGGCTCCTTCCGTGCGACTTCACGGGAAAGGGCGAAAGGATCGCACCGTGCCGTTGTGGAAGACCACCGCCGCGAGCCTTCGGGCGTGGCTCGATCCGTTACCCACCGCCCCAGAAACACCGGTCTTCGCCAACCGCGCAGGAACGGCAATGTCCCGCTCCGGCGTAGCCGATCGACTTCGGCGAGCCGTGCGAACAGTGGAGCAAATCTGTCCTGGGCTTCGAAACCGCCACATCTCGCCCCACACATTCCGGCACACGACGGCAATGCATCTGCTTCAGTCTGGCGTCGATCTCACGGTGATCGCGCTCTGGCTCGGGCACGAGAGTCCCGCGACGACGCACGGCTACGTCGAGGCTGATCTCGAGATGAAGGAACGGGCGTTGGCGAAGCTCCAGGCGCCGACGAGCGCGAAGGGCCGCTACCATCCGCCCGACCGTCTCCTCGAGTTCCTCTCGTCGCTGTGACTATGTGCTGCTGGGCCTGTGAGAATCGTGGCCCCGCTGCGAGATAGCAAGCGACCTCCGCATAGTCGCGAGCGGTGCATAGCAGCGCCTATGAAGAGCTCTCCATAGGCGCTGGCACCGCACCTGGCGCGAGGAGGTCGAGGACGAGCTTCCCGATGCGCCGCTGCCGCTCGCTGATCTGGCGGCCAAGCACTGGGCCTGGCTCGGCGCCGAGTACCACGCGCGCACGCACGACACGACCAGGCGCGT
>JAJAZN010000281.1 GCA_026785685.1 Thermoleophilia bacterium | reverse complement strand
GGGTGATCCCTGCGTGGTGTCCGATCAACCGGACGGGGAGTCCCGGGTAGGCGACATCGGTGCGGATCTGCTCGCAACAGAGGAGTGCAAGAAACGACGCGAACGTCGCCACGTATGGCAGCTGCCCCGTCGTCGCGAGCCCGGCGGCCGCCGAGACCATGTTCTGCTCGGAGATGCCGAACTGGATGAATCGATCGGGATGCTGCTCCTGCAGCCGGAAGAGCCCGTTCGAATACTTGAGATCGGCAGTACAGGCGACGATCGGATGACCCTCGTCGATCAGCTCGACGAGCGTGTCGGCGAGCAGGCGCAGCCCGGGCGACTGATCGAGCACCGTGTGCAGGTGCCACGATCCCTCGTGCAGCTCGACCTCGGTCACGCGGCGCCCCTGATCTCGGCGAGCGCGACCGCCTCGTCCTCCGGCGCGAGATAGCCGAGGTGCCAGCCGAGCTCGCTCTCCATGAAGGACACGCCCTTCCCCTTGACCGTGCGGGCAATCACGACCGCCGGACGGGCACGAGCGGCGTCGTCCGCCACTCCGCGAAGCAGGCCTAGCAGCGCCGGAACATCGTGGCCGTCGACGTCGTGCACCTCCCAGCCGAACGCCGCAAACTTGTCGGCGACCGGTTCGATCCCCAGCACGTCGTCGACCTTTCCGTCGAGGGAGTACTCGTTGCGATCGACGATCGCGATCAGATTCCGGGCGCCGTGGTGGGCGGCGCCCATCGCCGCCTCCCACACCAGGCCCTCGTTCAGCTCGCCGTCGCCGAGGAGAACGAAGACCCTGAAGTCACGGCCGCCGATCTTCCCGCCGAGAGCCATCCCGAGGCCCGCGGAGAGCGCATGCCCGAGCGATCCCGAGCTGAAGTCGATCCCGGGGACCCGGCTCATGTCAGGATGGTCGCCGAGCGGGTTGCCGACGCGTGTGTACTCGTCGAGGATTGCGGGGTCGAAGAAGCCCCAGTCGACGAGCAATGGATAGAGAGCGGCTGCCGCATGTCCCTTGCCGAACAGGAAGCGGTCGCGATCAGGCCAGTCAGGCTCGCCGCGCCGAAGGCGCATGACGCCGTAGTACAACGCCGCCAGGATCTCGGCGCAGGAAAACGCCGACGCGAAGTGCCCGACCTTTGCGATCTGGATCAGGCGGATCGTCTCCTCGCGCGACAGGAGCGCCTTCTCGGTCACGAGCTCGACGTCGGCCGCTGTGACGGCGCCAGCCGCAGTCATCCCACGTCCTCCGCGAACCGTGGCGGATCGCCCTCTACCGGTGGCGGCGAGAGCGAGCAGAGGATCCGGAGCGGGCCATCTCCGTCGTTACGCTGCCCGTGCACCCGCCCCGGTGGCACGTAGACCGCGAGGTCGGGCTCGAGCCGGATCTCGCCTTCACCCTCGAGCGTCATCACGCCGGTCCCCTCGACAACGTAGTACGCCTCCTCGTAATCGTGCGAATGCCGGCGAACCTCATCGCCCGGTGCCATCTCGCACATCGAGACCCCGAGCCGATCGGAGCCGACCGTGAGAGGATGGACGAGCCGGTAGACGGGCGCTCCGAGGGCGGTGAACAGCCGTCCACCCTCCTTGCGGATCGCGAGCGGGCTGGTGTTAGCCATCGTTCGAGCCTCCTGTATAGCCGAGTGTCCGCGAGACTTCTCCGGCACCGTCGACGATGCTCTCCTTCAAGCTGTCGTCGCCGAGGATCGCCGACCGCACGCCGCTGATCGACAATGCCGCGCAGATCGCTCCCCGATGGTCGAAGATCGGCGCCCCGAGCGCCCCGATCCCCACCGTGACGTCTTCGTCCGAAACGGAGTAGCCTCGGTTCCGGATCTCGGTGAGGTCTGCGAACAGGGCGGCCGCCGCGACAGGCGTGGCGGGCGTGAAGGCCTCCAGCTCTCCGGCGGCGACGTAGTCCTCCCATTGCTCCCGTGGCTCGAATGCGAGGAGCGCCTTCGGCGCGGCGCCCACGTGCAGCGGTAACGATCCGCCGAGTCGAAGTGCAAGCGACTGCACCCGCTCCCCGTCGAGCCGTTCGATGCAGACCGCTTCGTTCCCTCGGCGCACGCACAGGAACACCGTTTCGCCCGTCGCCGCATGGAGCCGTTCGAGAACCGGCAGTGCGGCAGCGCGCTCGTCGAATCCGGCGGCAACCGCGGCACCAAGTCGGAGGTGGGCCAGCCCGAGCCGATACGTGCCGCGGTTCACACCCGGCTCGACCATCTCGAGTTGTTGCAACGTCGCGAGCAACCGATAGACCGTGCTCCGGGGCTCGCCCATCTGGTCGGAGAGCTCGCTCGCGCTCGCTTCCCCTCCCGTGGCAAGCCGGTCGAGGAGCGCGCCGACTTTGACGACGACCTGGACCGATGCTTCCCCGGTTCCCGCCATCAGCGTGCGACTCCCTCGACGGTCGGCGCGTCGGCGACGGAGCTCGCGCCGGCCGGGATCAGCCTGCACGCCGAGCTCGCCCACTGCACAAACACGGTGTCTCCGACCGCAAACGGTTTGCCATGCTCGGCGGCCATCTCGGCCTTCATCGGATCCGCGATCCCGTCGACGGCGATGCGGTAGGAGTGCCCCGTGCCCCGGAACGCCGCGTCGAGCACGGTGCCCGGCAGGCCGTCGCTCCCTGCTGCGGACACTCTCACAACCTCGGGCCTGAGGACGAGCCACGCGTCGCCGACCGGAACGTCGCTGCCGCTGGGTACAGCCAGCCGGTGCGAGCCCACCGTGACGGTCGCGCTGCCTCCCTCGATACTCACGACCTTCGCAGCAACGACATTCGCATCACCGACGAACCGCGCCGCGAACGGTGACGCGGGCTCGTGGTAGATCTCGTCCGGCGCACCGACCTGCTCGATCTGGCCGTTGTTGAAGACGACGATCCGATCCGAGAGGGCGAGGGCTTCACGCTGGTCGTGTGTGACGTAGACAAACGTGGCTCCGGTCTCGCGGTGCAAGCGCCGGAGCTCGACCTCCATCTCCAACCTGATCTTCAGGTCGAGCGCCGACAACGGCTCGTCGAGGAGCAGCACCCTCGGACGGTTGACGAGTGCGCGGGCGAGCGCAACCCGCTGCATCTGCCCGCCGGAGAGCTCGTGTGCGCGCCGCTGCTCGTAGCCTTCGAGGCGCACGAGTCGCAGCGCCTCGGCGATGCGCTCGTCGGCCTCTGCCCCACGAATGCCGGCGACCTGCAGGCCGAACGCGATGTTTGCGCGCACGTCGAGGTGCGGGAACAGCGCGGCCCGTTGGAACACCATGTTGACCGGCCGCTTGTGCGGTGGGACTCGCGTCACGTCCTGGCCTTCGACGACCACGCGTCCCTCGGTCGGGAGGACGAAGCCGGCGATGATCCGCAGGAGGGTCGTCTTGCCGCAACCCGACGGCCCGAGCAGGGTGACGAGCTCGCCTTCTTCGATCGCGAGGTTCACGGAATCGAGTGCTGTGACCTTGCCGAAGCGATGGGTCACGCCCTCGAGCGACAGACGTACCTGCGCGCTCATGCGGATCCCTCGAGGAGGAGTGCGTCAGCGCGCCGAGCTCTGCCTCGTGCGGCCCGAAGAACGAAGATGAACGCGATGGCCCAGAGCGCGAGCGTGATCGCCATCAGAAGCGTCGAGACGACGTTTATCGATGGATCGACCGTCCGACGCAGCTTCGAGAAGATGAACATCGGGAGCGTCGAGTCGGGGCCGATCACGAAGAACGTGATGATGAACTCGTCGAACGAGAGCGCGAATGAGAGCGCCGTTGCGGCCGCGAGGACTGGCCACACCTGCGGCATCGTCACCTTGCGAAAGACCGTAGTCGGTGAGGCACCGAGGTCCGACGCCGCCTCCTCGAGGGCGGGGTCGAGACGGTCGAGAGCCGCGGTCGCAATGAGGAAGAAGTACGGAAAGACGTACACGAAGTGAGCGATCGCAACTGTCGTGAACGACAGCTTGATGTCGAGCCGGGCGAAGTAGACGAGCAGCGAGATCCCGACGAAGAGGCCCGGCAAGGTGATCGGCAGGAAGAAGATCGCCGCCAGCGGGGCGCGCAGGCTCGGGCGGCTCCGCGAGAGCCCGTACGCAGCCATCGTTCCGAGCACGAGTGTGAGCGTGGAGACCGACAGCGCGATCAACGTGGAGTTCCAG
>JAJAZN010000280.1 GCA_026785685.1 Thermoleophilia bacterium | reverse complement strand
CGGTCTCGGATCAGCTCGGTCTTGAAGCTGTCGACGAAGCTCTCGGCGAGCGCGTTGTCATACGCGTCACCAACGCTGCCGATCGACGCTTGGACGCGGTGGTCGTCGAGGGCCTGGCTGTAGTCGTTCGAGACGTATTGCTCAGGCTCAATCGGTCGTCGCTACACCGGTTTGTTGACTTGATAGTAAATACTCGTTGAGTGCTTCTGCCGGTGTCTTCCAGCGGAGGGTTGGAGATCATGACTTGGGCGGCGCTGATGGGGTCGACGCCGGGCTCGGCGAGCAGTTGCGGTGCGAGCTCTCTGACGAGTGTTCCGATCTCCTGTTTGAGCGCGCGTTCCTCGAGGGTGAGGTGGTGGACGCGGCGGGCGATCGTGCGCATCGCTTGGAGCGTTCCCTGAATTTCAGGGTCGTTGTGGCGGGTCGGCCGGGCAGCGCCGAGCCGTTAGGAGGCGCAGATGGCGTAGGCGGTGACGGTGACAGTCTCGCCGCCGCTCACGTCCTTGTGCGTCTGGCCCCTCGCCGTCCAGGTCGAGGACGATGTGGGGTAGCTGGCTGTGACGGTGACCTGGTTTTCGCTAGCGGTGGTCGTGATGGTGGCCCCACCGCCAATGACCTGCGTTCCGCCCGGACATGTCGCAGTCGCATCGATCATCAATTTCTTGTCCGGATCCGTCGCCGTGACGGGTGTGCCGGTAACTATCTGGTAGCCGCCGAGCAGTCCGGGTAAACCCTGAGGGCCTGCCGGGCCCTGAGCTCCGGTCGCGCCGTCTTGCCCTTGTGATCCGGCAGGGCCGGATGCTCCCGATGGCCCGGCAGGGCCGGTTGCTCCCGATGGCCCGGTAGCCCCGTCCGCTCCTGCGGGACCTTGCGGCCCCGGCGTACCCTGCAGGCCGTTCGTGCCCTGCGGGCCGGCAGGTCCCTGCGGGCCGACCGATCCGTCCGCTCCGTCAGTGCCCGAGGCTCCTGCCCGTCCTGATTGTCCGGGTTGTCCATCCGCTCCGTCTCCGCCCGGCGCTCCCGGCTGACCGGACTGGCGTTGCTCTCCGGAAGGACCCGCCGCTCCCTCGGACCCGTGCGTTCCGACCGGTCCTGCGGTTCCTCGGTCACCCGCTGCACCCTTCGGCCCGGGAGGTCCAACTGGGCCGACGAGGCGTAGCGCCTTGGGGGTTCGGAGGAACGCGACCGGCCCGCGCCACATGCCGTCATAGAGGTAGAGCGCGCCCGTGTCGATGTCGATGTAGTGATCGCCGGAGCGAGCAGCGCGCACGCCCGGCGCGGCGTGACCCGTCGTCAGCTCGGCTGATCGTTCGGATTCCCACTGCTCGATTACCGGAGGCGCGACGGGTGTGGCGACCCCTACGACGCTCGCAACGATCTGCGTCGACGAGGCGACACTGGTCGCGAGCCGGTACATCGTCTTCGGCAACGGCACGGATGCGCCACTCGCGGTCGCCGCGGGGACAGCGATGATCACCGCGAGCGCGAGCAGGGCAAACGGCCTCCACGATGTCCGCCCGAAAACGAGCCGGTTCTTCCGCTGCTGACGTTCCATGTTCGCAGCGTCGTCCACGTCTCGCCGTCCGGGTATCACCCAAAGGGGGGTTGGGGCTGCGCTCGCTACGTCCGGTAATAGCTGTGTGCCTCATTTGGGTGATCGCTAGTGCGGATTGGCCTTCCATTGCGGCGACGTGCGCCCGATCGGCAACCGCGGTTGGTACTGCGTTTTGCCCTGATCGTCGGCGTCTGTCTAAGCGTCGCAGCGGTCACGATCGTGGTCGCAACGCGATACCTGAATCAGCAGGAAGCGGAAAAGAATGCCGCGACACACGCACGTTTCGTCGGCCGGTCGCTCCTCGCCCCCACGCTGAAGCCAACCGACTTCACCGCTCCGCTCACGGAGGAGCGAAAGGCTGCGCTCGACCAGTTCTTCTCGAGCCGTGTCCTCATCGGAGGCACGTCGTTGATCCTGCTCGTCGGCGAGGAGGGCATCGCCTACGCGACCGACGGAGGTCTCGCCGTTGGCTCGAACCCTGATCCCGCGCGGGTCACAGGTGCGCTCGGTGGTGACATCACGAGTTCGACAGGCACGATCGCTGACCCAAATGCGAACAAAAAGACGAAGGTGCTCGAGACATACGTCGGCGTGAACGGTGGAACCGCAGTCTTCTACCAGGACTACGGTCCGATTGCGGCGGCCGCGCAAGCTGCGTTCCTACCGATCGCAGGCACGCTCGAGCTCGCGGTTCTCCTGCTCTTCGCGCTTCTCGTCCCGATTCTCTCCCGCGTCACTCGACACATGAGGCAGCAGATGGAACAGATCGACCACCAGGCCCACCACGACGATCTCACCGGCCTACCCAATCGGCTGCACTTCCGCAAGGCGATTGAACAGCACTTCCGCGACCAACCGTCGGCCGCAATCATGATGATCGACCTCGACGGCTTCAAGGACGTCAACGACACCCTCGGCCATGACGTCGGTGACAAGCTCCTGCAAGAAGTGCCGGAACGGCTCCACGCGGCGCTGCCGGCCGGAGCAGCACTCGCGCGGCTCGGAGGCGACGAGTTCGCAGTGATGCTTCCGAACGCGACAGCCGAGGAGGCGCTCGCCACCGGCGTGGCGATCAGACGCAGGCTCGAGCGACCGTTCCAGTTCGATCACCTCTCGCTGGCGGTCGATGCAAGCATCGGCATTGCGGAAGCGCCGCGGCACGGCGCCGATGCGTACACCGTGCTCAAGAACGCTGACGTCGCGATGTATGTCGCCAAGGAGACCCGATCGGGGTGTGCCATCTATGACCCGGTTCGCGACACGCTCGACCCGGAGCGCCTGCGGCTGCTCGCCGACCTCCGCGGGGCACTCGAGCGAGGTGAAATAAGCCCGCACTACCAGCCCAAACTCGCTCTCGCGACGGATCGGATCCAGGGTGTCGAAGCTCTGGCCCGGTGGGAGCATCCCGCTCTCGGGATGATCACGCCGGACCGCTGGATCCCCCTTGTCGAACAGGCGGGCTACCACGAGCTTCTGCTCCGCCGCATGATCGAGACGACGCTCGAGCAACTCGCAGTCTGGGATCGCCTGGGGATCAGACTTGCGGCCTCGATCAATCTCTCCATGCACGATCTGTTCGACATACGCCTGCCGGAGTTGATCGACGGGCTCATAGGGAGCTCGGAGATCTCCCCGCAATCGATCACGTTCGAGATCACCGAATCCGCCTTCATGGCCAACCCGACTCGCGTCCGCCGCGTGCTCGCGGGCATCGCCGACCTCGGCTGCCGAATCTCGATCGACGACTACGGGACCGGCTACTCCTCGCTGACGTACCTCAGAAGCCTTCCGGTCGACGAGCTCAAGATCGACCGCTCGTTCGTCAAGGACATTCACGACGAGCCCACGAACGTCCAGATCGTTCGCTCCACGATCGACCTCGCCCATAGCCTCGGCCTTACCGTCGTCGCGGAGGGAATCGAGCAACCCGAGGAGCTCGAGGTCCTGCGGAACCTCGGCTGCGACATGATCCAGGGCTACATCATCGGGCGCCCCCGTAAGCCCGCCGCTCTCACGGCGAGACTGCTTGCCGGCCGGCGTCACGAGGTCATGGTCCCGATTGCCCTCGTGCCCGCAGAACCGCCGACGAACGATCACAGTCAGGTCTTGCGATCACGTAGCGACGGTCATCCGGACATCCTGCGGGCGGCGCCGACCTCGTCCTCGACGGAACGAGCTGAGCGACGTGCGACACCGCGCTTGCCATTGACACCTACGCCCGCGCGAGGTCACAGTAGGGTTTCGTGAGCCCGCTCAAAGCCGGGCTTGGTACGCCGACCCAGAAGGGAAACGGGAAAATGCCTTCGCTCGCGGATTTCATCGCAGACTACGGCGATGCGTGGAACAGGCAAGACCTGGACGCGATCTGCGCCCTCCATGCTGACGGCATGGTGTTCGAGAACCACAACGCGGGCGAGCGCGCCGAGGGTGAGGCGGTTCGCGACCACATAGCCGCGATCTTCGAGTACTGGCCCGACCTCCGCTTCGAGGAGCGTGCGACCTACGTCGGTGGGACTTCGTCGTCCAGGAGTGGACGGCGCATGCGACCCACGCGAGCGGGGTGCCGCTGACCTGGGACGGCATCGACATCTTCCCCTTCGCGGACGGAAAGATCCTGCGTAAGGACGTGTACTCGAACGCGTCGCGCCTCGTCCCGCAGCAGCTCGCGGCGGCGGGGTAGCTAGGAGGCCAGCAACCGCTGCAGGAGTGCGACATCGATCCGGTCGACGAGCCCGTCGGCCGCGCCGAGACGGTCGTCCGACAGCGGCCCGCGAACGGCGATACATCTGAGACCGGCTGATGTCGCCGCGGCGATGCCCGCCTCCGTGTCCTCGAAGGCGACAACCTCAGAGGCGCCGAGGCCGAGCAGGTCGAGCGCCCGAAGGTACCCCTCCGGATGCGGCTTCCCCTGCTCGGTGAGGCCGGCAAGCTGCCCGAAGTACTCGTCCTCGCGCAGCGGCTTGCCGTAGCGCGCGAACAGGCCCTGGTAGATCCGGAGCAGCAGGGGCTCGTCGTGCGAGAGCGTTCCGTTGAAGTCGAACAGGATCGCGCTCGGCGCGGACACGCTTCAGGCCCGGGCCGGAAGCTCGCCCGGAAGCACGAAGCCGTTGCTCCAGGCCCGGCGGCCGCGCTCGTCCTCCACCTCGACCCGCGCCCAACGCCAGAACTCGGGGAACTCGAAGCGGGCGACCGTGATCAGCCCATCTCCATCGCGCTGGCGGACCTCTCCACGCCAGTCGCCCATTCCGAGCTCCGCGTTGACCGCACAGCCGTCCCACGGGCCCGAACGAAGACGCACCGACCGTGCCGGTGAGCAGCGCACCGTAACTGCCGTCTCCTCGATCACGACGTCGCGGATCTTCGGGCCGGCAGAGGCGTAGAACCGTCCTGTCCGTAACCCGTGGATCACCGCGGAGACCGATCGCTCCGCGGCAAGCACCCAGGTCCAGCCAAACCCGCTGTCCTCGCCGGGCGTGTGACAGTCGTCGGTTGCGATTCCCATCACCATCCGACCCTGTTGAAGCACATCGTCCCATTGCACCGTCGAGAGGCCGTTGCCATGCATGACCTCAGAGCCGCCGTTCCAGATCTCGATGCCCGCGAGCGATGGCGCGGCGAGCACATCCTCGGCCCGAAGCCCACTCCAGTACGGATGACAGAGAAACGGTACTCCACCCCGCTCGACGATCCAAGCAGCGAGAGCCTCGATCGTGGGGAAGGGCTCCATGGCCTCGGGCAGCTCGGCCACCCCGAGCGCGAGCACCTCGGCCTCGTCGTGGGCCGAGTGCGCAACCGCCGTCAGCTCGCTGGAGGGGATGACGACGATGCCATCGTGATCGACATCGGTCACATGCCAATGATCCGTGATCGCGAGAACGTCGAAACCGACGTCTGCATAGTGATCACAGAGCGCGGCGGGCAGGGGCGCGCCGTCCGAGTTCGTCGTGTGCGCGTGGAATTGGCACCGGAGCCACATTCCGTCTTCACGGAAGAGCGAGCCGGGCACGGCTTTACCCGAGTGGCCGCGGGGAGGTGAAGTAGCACTTACACGATCCGCCGAGCGTCGGCTCGAAACCTGTCCACTTCGGCGCATGCGCGCTGATCGCGTTCGAGACGACGAGCTGGATGTAGGGGCGTTTCGTCGCGAGGTGGGCCTGCATCTTCCAGACGAGTGCCTGCCGCTCCTTCACGTTCACGAGGGAACCCTGCTTCCTCCACCAGCTGTCGTACAGCGGGTCGTCGAATCCCGAGTCGCTGTTGTTGTACCACTCGGCCTTCGTCACAACCGAGAGGTTGAACGAGGGGTCGATGTAGGGGTGCCAGTACCACGTGTACATGTCGGCCTTGAGGTACTTCCCGCCAGGGGCGGTGATCAGCTCGAACGCCTGGGCCCCGTCACCGCCCGGCTTCAGATTGAGCTCGACACCGATCTTCTTGAACGCGGTCGCGAGGATGTCGAACTGGCGATCGCCGTTGAAGTCGAGATCCTTCGGCACGATGACGCTGTAGCTCATCGCGTGCTCCGATTGCGCGAGCTTCCCGGCTGTGGCGGGGACGACTCTGAGCCCGTCCGAGCCGCGCTTGTAGCCGAGCGAGTCGAGGATCTTGTTCGCCTTCGCGACGCTGTAGGGCAGGGGCTTGACCGCGGGGTTGAGCCAGCCCTCCGCTTTCGAGGCCGGAGAGAGGATGCTCGCCCACGGCTTCGCGTGGCCGCTGAAGATCACGTCGACGATCTGCTGACGCGGGATCGCGTACTCGAATGCCTCCTTGAGGCGTGGATTGAGAAGCTCGCGATTCTTCGACTTCTTCGGGTTCGAGTTGAAGCCGAGGTTCGTGACCTGTGAGCCGGCGCCGAAGGTCACCTTGATACCCGGCTTGCTATTCGCAGCATCCGCGGCACCGTACGGTAGCGAGTCGATGAACTCGAGCTTGCCTCGTTGCATATCCACGACCATCGACGTCGCGTTCGTGTAGTAGGTGAACGCCACCCCGGCCGACTTCGACTTCGGGCCGTAGAAGTTGGGATTGGGCTTGAACGCAGTCGTTCCCTTCTGCTGGTACTGCGTGACGGTGTAGGGGCCGCCGGAGACGTTGGGCAGGTTCTCCTGCGGCCGGAACTCCTTCAGCCCCTTGCCGTTCTTCCCGAGCTTGGTCGACCAGACGTGCTTCGGCAGGATGTAGGTCTGCGACAGGTTCGAGAGCGCAGGGGCGATCGGCCGGCTGTAGGAGATCACGAGGGTCTGAGGATCCGGCGCCGACGCCCCCTTGATGCCGTCATACGAGCTCGCGACGTACGAGGTGGGGCCGGCCTTGTACTTGAGGACGGTGTTGATCGTCCACACGGCGTCCGCCGACGTGAGCGGCGTGCCGTCGGACCACTTGCCTTTCTTCAGTCGGAACGTCCAGGTGAGGCCGCCGTTGCCGCTCTTCCAGCTCGATGCCCAGTCACTGCCGATCCTCGGCCCCGGCACGTACTGGACGAGCTGGGGGTAGACCATCGAGTAGGCCATCGAGTCGTTCGTCTCGATCCCGACGAACGGGTTCAGCGAGGAGATGTAGTACGACGTCCCCACCTGCAAGACCTTCGCCTCGGCCCCCGAGCCGCGCACGCTCGAGACCGCGGCGGCGGGAATGACGAGCAGCACGACGAGTCCGAGTGCGAGGAGCGGGAAGCGGCGGGGCAGTGGGGAGAGCACGCGTCCCTCCTCGGTTCGTGGCGGCGACCTGTCGAACGCGACCGGCCGGTGCGAGGGCTTGACCGTCGAGTCAGGATCGTAGCGTGTGAAGCAACCGAAAGAAGGTAACCAATCGGTGAACGGGTGGTTTACGCTGCAAACCCAACTGGCAGATTGCTGCCGCGTTCTCCGGGACGCCCCCGACTGCTAGCTAAACCGACGTCAGGCGAGCACGATGCGGGCGTCGAGGCCGACCGCGTCGCCCGGCGTCACGAGCAACGGGTTGATCTCGATCTCGGCGATCTCCGGGTGCGCCGCGGCGACACGCGAAAGGGCCGCTGCCGCTTCGGCTGCAGCGCGGACGTCGACGGCGGGTCGACCGCGCGCGCCCGTGAGGATCCCGGCCCCACGGAGCGAGAGCAGCAGCGCCTCGAGTTCATCCGCTCCCGCAGGCGCGAGCGCGAGGCGCACGTCACGCAGAAGCTCCGCGTAGACGCCACCGAGGCCGACGAGGACCAGCGGGCCGAACCGCGGATCACGCCGGCAGCCGACGATCAGCTCGACGACGCCCGACGTGTCGACGAGCGTCTCGACCGAGTAGCCCTCCGGTGCCAGGCGCCCGTGCATATCGGTCGCGGCAACGGCGACGGCCGCGTCGTCGGCGAGGCCGAGGGCAACACCGCCCGCGTCGGATTTGTGGAGCAGGCCGAGCGCCTTGAGGACGACGGGATAGCCGAGGTCGGCCGCTGCGGCGCGCGCTCCGTCGACCGAGTCGGCACGCTTCGCGATCCCGAACGGCACCCCGCCCGCGGCGAGCAGCTCCCGCGACTCGAAGTACCCGTCACTGACGATCGGCGGGGCAGGCGCACCAACGTCGGAGACATCGGGTGCGAACCCTTCTTCCTGCTCGACGAGCTGCGCCAGGGTTGCGACGACGCCCTCGATGTCCCGGTACACGGGCACGCCCCCGTCACGCAGGACCTGCGCCGGCTTCGAGCCCCAGTACATCGCCTGGGTGAGCAGCGGCCGGCCGCTCGTGCGTGCGGCAGAGACGATCGCGGCGGCTACCTCCATCTCCTTCGGTGCGAAGTCCGGATTCATCTCGCTGTAGCCACCGAAGTAGCCGGTGAAGACGACCGAATCGACCTCACCCGAATCGAGAACGGCCTTCAGGACCCTCTCGAAGTTCCAGAAGTCCACCTCACCCGCTCCGGCAAGGTCGACAGGGTTGGCCGTGATGATGGTCGGCGCGATCTCGATCAGCCTGGTCTTGAGACCGTCCGACAGCTCGGGGAGATCGAGCCCCGCCTCCGTGACGAGATCCGCCGTCACGACGCCCGTACCTCCACCGTCGCCGACGATCGCGACCCTGCGTCCGCGCGGCCGATCGGACGAGAGGCTCGCGAGGGCCCGGTCGATGAGCTCCTTCGGTGTCGCGACGCGGAGGATCTTCGCCGCCCGGCTCGCGGCCTCGACCGCCGCGGAGTCGCTTGCGAGCGCGCCTGTGTGGGAGGCCGCGGCGCGTGCCCCCGCCTCGCTGCCACCCGCGGCGAGCAGGACGACCTGCTTTCCGGCCGCGACGGCGGCAGCGCCGGCGCGCGCGAAGGCGCG
>JAJAZN010000279.1 GCA_026785685.1 Thermoleophilia bacterium | reverse complement strand
GGCTGTCGTCGGGGTGCGCGCGCGGGCCGGGCGGGCGCCCCAGCGCCTCCCCCCGGGGGGGGCCCGGGCGGCTGCGGGCGCGATCCTGACCACGGACTCGGGCCCGAAGCTCGCGGCGCGCACCGTCGGCGGGTTCACGGTCGGCGGGATGGCAAAGGGCGCCGGGATGATCCATCCCAGGCTCGCGACGATGCTCGTCGTGATCACGACCGACTACCCGCTCGCGGCCGGAGAGCCCGAGGTCTTCCTGGGTCCTGCGGTTGAGGCGACCTTCAACCGGATCTCGGTCGACGGCGACTGCTCCACGAACGACGCCGTGATCCTCCTCGCGAACGGCGCGAGCGGCGCCGAGCGCGACGACGAGGCATTCGCAGCGGCGCTTCACGAGGTGTGTGCGGATCTCTCGAGGCAGGTCGTCGCCGACGGCGAGGGGGCAACGGTCGTGCTCGAGATCGGCGTCACCGGAGCGGCGACCGAGCCCGAGGCGGAGGCGATCGCGCGCAGGATCGCAACGTCGCCCCTCGTCAAGACCGCGGCCTTCGGCCACGACCCGAACTGGGGTCGGGTGCTCGCTGCGGCAGGGTCGGCGCCGTACGGGGACGGATTCGCTCAGCTCGACACCGCATCGCTGACGGTCTCGTTCAACGGGACGGCCGTGTTCGCGAACGATGCGCCGACCGGAGCGGAGCCGGACGTCTCGGGCGCGGTCTGCCGGATCGATCTGGGTCTTGGCCTCGGCGACGGTGCTGCCGGGTACCTCGCCTCCGACCTCACCTACGACTACGTTCGGATCAACGCGGAGTACACGACATGAGCAGGGTCGTTCTCAAGCTCGGTGGGCGGGTTGCAGCCGTGGCTGCCGAGGAGGCGTTCGCCTTGCGTGCGGCCGGGCACGACGTCGTCATCGTCCACGGTGCAGGGCCGCAGATCACGGCCGAGATGGAGCGGCGAGGGATCGTGCCGAGCTTTGTCAACGGCCGACGCGTCACGACGGCCGAGGTGCTCGAGGTCGTTCGTGCGTCGCTCGCCGATGTGAACCGCGAGGTCTGCGCCGCCATCGGCCCGGATGCGGTCTCGCTGTTCGGCGACGAGATCGGGCTTCGCGCAGAACGGGTCGACGCTCTCGGGCTCGTCGGTGATCCTGTTCCCACGTCGCCGGCAGTGATCGAGGACGCGCTGGCAGCAGGGCAGATCCCCGTCGTCGCTCCACTTGCCGAGGGTCCGCTCAACGTCAATGCCGACGAGGCAGCGGCCGCGCTTGCAGTGGGTCTCGGTGCCGAGCGGATCGTCTTCGTCAGCGACGTGCCCGGCGTGCTCATGGACGGCGCGGTGATGGGACAGATCGACGTTGAGACAGCCGACCGGATGCTCGGTGACGGGACGTTTCAGGGCGGGATTGTGCCCAAGCTCGAAGCGGCGGTGCTCGCAACGCGCGGTGGAGTGCACGCAGTGATCGGCGCCACGGAGGTCGTCGCATGACCTCGCTCGTCGAGGCGCGCAGCTCCGTCCTGCCCACCTACGCCCGGGCAGACATCACGATCGTGCGCGGGGAGGGATGCACCGTCTGGGACGAGGCAGGGCGCGCCTACCTCGACTTCGTCGCCGGAATCGCCGTTATTGGTCTTGGCCATTGTGCACGAGGCCCGCTCGAGGCTGTGAAGGCCCAGCTCGACCAGCTGTGGCATGCGTCGAATCTCTACTGGACGGAGCCGATGCTGCGGCTCGCATCGCTCCTTCGGGAACGGTTCGAAGGCAGCAGCGCCTTCTTCTGCAACTCCGGCGCCGAGGCGAACGAGGCGGCGCTGAAGATCGCACGCAAGGCGACCGGCCGCACCCGGATCGTCGCGCTCGAGGGCGGCTTCCACGGACGCACGCTCGGGGCGCTATCTGTGACGGGCCAGCCGGGGAAGTGGGAGGGCTTCGGCCCACTTGTCCCCGGTGTCTCCTTTGCGCGCCCGAACGACGTCGAGTCGCTCGAGGCCGCGCTCGCTCCCGCAGGGGAGACGGCGTTGATCCTGCTCGAGCCCGTTCTGGGCGAGGGAGGCGTAATCCCGCTCGAGCCGAAGTTCGCGCAGGCGGCAGCCGAGCTCGCGCTCGAGGTCGGCGCGCTTCTCTGCGTCGACGAGGTTCAGGCCGGAATGGGTCGCACGGGCACGTTCTTCGCCTACGAGCAGCTCGGGATTCGCCCCGACCTCGTCACACTCGCAAAGGGCCTCGCAAACGGTCTGCCCATGGGGGCGTTGCTCGCGGGCGAACGTGCTGCGCCCGGATTCGTGCCCGGTGATCACGGCTCGACGTTCGGTGGCAACCCTGTTGTTGCCGCGGCAGCCTGCGCTGTCGTCGAGTCGATCGACGCTGAGCTGCTCCAGAACGTCCGCGATCGCGGCGCCCAGCTCGAAGCTGGGCTTTCGGCCCTCCCCGCCGTGCGCTCGGTTCGAGGCCGTGGCCTCCTGATCGGAGCCGATCTCGACCGCCCGGTCGGCCCCGTTGTGGACGCGTGCCGGGATCAGGGCCTGCTCGTTCTCTCGGCCGGGCCAGCCGTACTCCGGCTGACCCCACCGCTCGTCGTCGACGCGGACCAGGTCGCCGAGGCACTCTCGATCCTGGGAGGAGTACTCGCGCCATGAATCGTCGTGAACGGCAGGCAGCTATCCTCCGGCTCGTCCAGGACAGGGACCTATCGACGCAGGCAGCGCTAGTACAGGAGCTCCAGGACGAGGGCCACGACGTCGTCCAGACGACCGTCTCTCGGGATGTCGCCGAGCTCGGGCTCGTCAAGGTGCGCGCCCCGAGTGGCCGCCTCATCTACGCGCCGCCCGGGACGGGCGACGCCGACCGGCTGCGCGCGATCGGTGCTGCGATGCGACGTTATGCCATCGGCGTTCAGGCCGCGACAAGCGGGCTCGTCGTCGTGACAACGCCTTCCGGCTACGCAAGCGCGCTTGCCCAGGCGATCGACGAGGGCAGCCATCCCTCGATCGCCGGCACGCTCGCGGGCGACAACACGATCTTCGTTGCAGCAAAGGATGGGACGACCGCGCACGAGCTGCAGGCAGAGCTGGCCGCCTATCTCGCTGACGGAGTCTCGGGATGACCCTGTGGTCAGGCCGTGTGGGCGGCTCACTCGATCCGGCCGTGTGGGCATTTCTTCACGCCGACGACGCGCCCCTTCTTCCCTACGACTGCGAGGCGAGCTTCCAGCACGCCCAGCGGCTCCATGCGGCGGGCCTGCTCTCGGACGCCGAGCTGGCGGAGGCAGAGCGGAGGCTTGCCGAGATCGCGCTCGATCCGTCGGGATACGTCGAGGCGGACGAGGATGTGCACAGCGCGATCGAGCGTCAGCTCGGCGACCTCGGCCGCAAGATCCACGCGGGGCGCTCGCGTAACGATCAGGTCGCAGCAGCATTCAGGCTCTACGTCCTCGATGCGTGCGGGGAGGCGCGTGATCAGATCGCCGCGCTCGCGCTCGTGGTGCTGTCGCTCGCGGAGGCCGAGGTCGACACCTTGATGCCCGGCTACACGCACCTTCAGCGCGGCCAGCCGGTGACCCTCGGGCACCACCTCCTCGCGTGGGTCGAGATGCTCGACCGGGATCGCACGCGCTTCGCAGCTGCTGCCGCTGCTGCCAGGGAGAGCCCGCTCGGTGCGGGTGCGCTCGCCGGCTCGACGCTCGGGCTCGGGGGTGCCCCGGGGCAGATGCGCAACTCGATCGACGCCGTCGCCGACCGCGACTTCGCCCTTGACTACCTCTACGCGGTCAGCATCCTCTACATCCACCTTTCGCGGATCGGGGAGGAGATCGTGTTCTGGTGCTCCGGCGAGTTCGGCTTCGTGAAGCTGCCGGAGAACGCAGCCACGGGATCTTCGATGATGCCGCAGAAGCTCAACCCCGACGTCGCCGAGCTCGCGCGCGGTAAGGCAGGCACAGCGATCGGACGCCTGACGGGCCTCCTTGCGGCGGTGAAGGGGCTCCCTCTCGCGTACGACCGCGATCTGCAGGAGGACAAGGCACCCGTCTTCGCTGCCCGCCTCGACACGCGGCTCGGGTTGCAGGCCCTCGCCGCGCTCGTCGCGGGCCTCGGCGTCGATCGCGAGCGCATGGCTCAAGCGGCCTCCGACCCACTCGTGCTCGCAACCGATGCGGCCGAGGCCCTCGTGCTCGAAGGCGTTCCGTTCCGCGAGGCGCACGAGCGGGTCGCGGCGAGCGTGCGGGACGGCTCCTTCGTCCCCACCGGCACGGCTGCCGACAGCGTTGCGGCTCGGGGTGCTCCGGGGCCTGGTGGTGTGCGTGACGCGCTCGCCGAAGCTCGGGCACGCTGGAGCTGCTGAGATGGAAGAGCGTATCTCAGCAGCTCCAGCTTGATGTTTTCTGCACGCTCCGCGTGATCCTGAAGAGGCCCGCCCGCGGGCCAGCAAGGGCCGGGCCGGCCTCACATTGAGCTGCTGAGATGGAAGAGCGTATCTCAGCAGCTCCAGCTTGATGTTTTCTGCACGCTCCGCGTGATCCTGAAGAGGCCCGCCCGCGGGCCAGCAAGGGCC
>JAJAZN010000278.1 GCA_026785685.1 Thermoleophilia bacterium | reverse complement strand
GCCGGGAGCGCCGCGCGCCAGCCACGCGCGCCGCACCGGCGCGGGCCGAGCACCGCGCGCGGGGCGAGCCAGCGGCCCCCGGGGGGGGGGGCAGCGCGGCCGCCGACTGCCTCGCTGACTCGATCGCCGAAGAGGGAGGGGCTGAGGCAGAGCACGACGAGGAGCGCAAGCGAGATTCCTGCCATGGTCACGTGTCGCCGGGTCAGATGGTGTCGAATCAAGGCCGCATCCAAGACGTCGGCATGCACGGTCCCCACCTTGAGCGGATTCGCGCGGGCGCTAGGCCACGATCGGACAAGCGATCCTGAACAATGCGAGAACTCACACTCGTTGAGACGCCGGGCGGGCCTCGGCGGCGGCGCCGCTCCACGAATCCGAACATCTCGCACATCCGTTGCTTTCACGTCGCCGACCGCAGGAATCGGACTACCGGACGGCGACGTGCCGTCAGGCACTACCCTCCCGGGATGCGCGGCGCCGTTGCAGCGGGGAACCGCCACACCGCTGAGGCGGGCGCATGGGCTCTCGCACACGGTGGCAACGCGGTCGATGCAGTCGTCGCGGCGGCTCTTGCCGCATTCGTTGCCGAGGGGCCGCTGACGGGTCCGTCGGGCGGAGGGTTTCTGCTCCTGCGTGATGCTGGCGGAGAGCCCACGGTGTTGGACTGCTTCTTCGCCGTTCCCTCTCGTCGTGCGGGCGAGATGGACGAGGTGCTGATCGATTTCGGTGACGCGTCGACACAGATCTTCCACGTCGGATCACCCTCGGTTGCGGTACCGGGTCTCGTCGCGGGATTGTGGGAGGCACACGAGGAGCACGGGCGAATTCCGTGGGCCGACCTGTTCCCACCGGCCCTCACGCTCGCCCGGGCGGGCGTCGAGATGACCGGGCCGCAGCGGTTCCTGCTTGAGATCCTCGTCCCCATCCTCGAGCGTACGTCGGAGGGCCGTGCCATCTACGGCTCGCACGTCCGCGCCGAGACGGCAGCAATGGTCAAGGGGCTGGAGCGGCTGCGCGAGGTCGGGCCAGCCGCAGTGGCCGAGCTTCAGCCGGCTCTGGCATCCGACATCGAGGCGTACCGTGTCATCGAGCGGAGGCCCACGGAGGCGAGCTTCCGGGGGATGCGCGTGGCCACATGTCCTGCTCCCTCACTCGGTGGCGCCGTCGTCGCCCGTGGTCTCGGTGAGCTCGACCGTTCGTCTCGCAGCGGAGACCCGACGCTCGCGGTTGCGCTCGTAAGCGCTCTCAGACGTGGGTATGGGGGCTCGGCCGGAACCGGCCTGACCGGAACAACTCACGTCTCTGTCATCGATGAAGAGGGCAACGCGGCCGCTCTGTCCTCGACGCTCGGATCTGGCTCGGGTGAGTTCTCCGGCGGGTTCCAGCTGAACAACATGCTCGGTGAGCTCGACGTGATCGGCCTCGACGAGCGGGGAGCCGGCGAACGCCTGCCGAGCATGATGGCACCGACCCTCGTCCTCGCCGACGGCGAGCCCCGCCTCGTTGTCGGGAGCGCCGGCTCGGTCAGGCTCTCCGGGGCGATCCTGCAGGTGATCCATCATGTCGTCGCCGGAGGCGAGTCGGTCGGCGCTGCCATCGATCACCCACGGCTTCACGTCGAGAATGACGTCGTTCAGATCGAAGGCGGCTGGCCGCCCGAGACGGCCGAAGCGTTGCAGGAGACGGGCCAGGACGTGAATCGCTGGGCGGGGCGCAACCTCTACTTCGGGGGCGTCTCGGCCGTCGAACGACGTGCCGACGGACGGCTCGGGGCAGCTGGCGACCCACGGCGAGGCGGTCACGGGATCGTCGTTCTGTGATCACGATCCGTCCGGCCGAGCCGGGAGATGCCCAGGCTCTCGTCGAGCTCGGGAGCGCGGTCGGGCAGGAGGACGGCTCGTGGCTCCTCACCACGGAGCAGTGGCGGAGCATCCCGGACGAGCGACGGTATCTCCGCGCGGTTCGTCGACACCCCGACGCGGCGGTGTTCGTTGCCGCAGAGGACGGCCGGCCGCTCGGCCGGCTCTCGCTTTCGCGAGACGTGCACCCCGCAAGCCGGCACGTTGCCGATCTCGGGCTCATGATCGCAGAGACGCACCGCCGGCGAGGCGTCGGCAGGGCGCTGCTCGACCAGGCGGTCACGTGGGCCGCGAGCACCGGGGTGGAGAAGCTCGAGCTCCATGTCTTTCCGTGGAACGAGCCCGCGATCGGCCTGTACGAGTCCTATGGCTTCGAGCGCGAGGGCGTGCGGCGGGGCCAGTACCTGCGTGACGGAGCACCCGTGGACGCAATCCTGATGGCGCTCTTGCTCGGCGACAGGTCTTAGCCATCAGGCTTAGCTCGGTCGCGTCCATTCGCGACGTGTTGTCCGTCATGACGACAGTATGGCGAGAGAGCTGTCACGAAACCGCGCCAGCTCTGTGTCTAGAACGTGACATTCAGCCCACCCCGGGGGCGTCCCGGCCCGTGGACGGCCGCTGTAGCATCGATACCATGCAGCTCCGCGTGGATTCAGATCGCCTGCGTGCCGACTTCGACGCGCTGGCTCGCTTCGGTGCTACCCCAGACGGTGGGATCCGGCGGACGACATTCTCGGAGGCGCACCTCACCGCGCGCGAATGGTTTCTCGACCGCGCGCAAGACGCAGGGCTTCTCACAAGCATCGACTCGGCGGCGAACCATTCGGCGGTCCTGCCCGGTTCAACGCCGGGCGCGAAGACGCTTCTCCTCGGCTCCCATCTCGATTCGGTGCGGCAGGCAGGCCGCTATGACGGCGCACTCGGCGTGCTCTGCGCGCTCGAGGTCGTACGGGCCGTGAAGAATGCGAGCCTCGATCTGCCCGTGACTCTCGAGGCGATCGATTTCACCGACGAGGAGGGGACGCTGGTGGGCACGCTCGGGAGTTGGGCGCTTGCGGGTCAGCTCACAACCGAGATGCTCCAGACACCTCGTGGAGGGCGTGACCTTCTCGTCGCCGAGCTCGCGCGAATGGGACTGACAGAGCAGGGGATTCTCGCAGCGCGTCGTGATCCGACCACACTTGCGGGGCTTCTCGAGCTCCACATCGAGCAGGGGCCGGTGCTCGAGCGGGCCTGTGTCGACATCGGCGTCGTCACCGGCATCATCGGCTCGAGCTCGTTCCATGTCGTATTCGAGGGCGAGGCGCGCCACGCGGGGACGACGCCGATGGATGCGCGACGCGATGCCGCTCTTGGCGTGGCGGCATTCGTGCTCGGCGTGCGGGAGACCGTCGTCTGTGACTTCCCGGGCTGTGTGGCAACCGTTGGTGACATCGTGATCGAGCCTGGATCGTTCAACGTCGTGCCTCGCCTGGCTCGACTGCGGATGGAGTGCCGCTCGCTCGATCCGGCTGAGCTCACGTCGCTCGAGACGGCGCTCGGCGACCGGGCGCGCCGGGAAGCAGCAAGATTCGGGCTCGACGTTGCCGTCGCGCGCGTCGGCCGCGGGGGGCCCGTTGCGCCCAACCCTCGGGTCCGGCATGCAATCTCCGACGCGGCGGCCGCTCGGGGTGTCTCTGCGGT
>JAJAZN010000277.1 GCA_026785685.1 Thermoleophilia bacterium | reverse complement strand
GAGCGTATCGCGGCACTAGCTGCAGCATTTTTCTGCCGCGCTTCGCGCGGATCCTGAAGGAGCCCGCCCGCGGGCCGCTTGGAACGGAGCCGCACTGCAGCTAGTGCCGCGATGGAAGAGCGTATCGCGGCACTAGCTGCAGCATTTTTCTGCCGCGCTTCGCGCGGATCCTGAAGGAGCCCGCCCGCGGGCCGCTTGGAACGGAGCCGCACTTGGGGGCATTGCTCGACTGGAACCCGTGCACCCGCGACACTCGCCGGCACCGCGACATACGACGACCCTCCGATCGACCCATCCGCCTCCGCGCCTAGACTGGCCGGTTCATGGACGCACTTGCCCGCGCTGATGCGCTGACTGCCTACGCCGCTGAGGCGGCCGGTTGTGTGCGGTGCGCTCTGTCTGCGACGCGCAACCGCGTCGTCTTCGGCTCCGGCGATCCCGACGCCGATCTGATGCTCGTTGGTGAGGCACCGGGGTTTCACGAAGACCAGGGAGGAGCGCCGTTTGCGGGGCAGGCAGGTGAGTTGCTCGAACGATTGCTCGAAGGGATCGGGTTTCGCCCTGATGACGTGTACCTCGCGAATGTCCTCAAGTGCCGGCCGCCGCAGAATCGCGACCCGCTCGAGTCAGAGATCGCCTCCTGCGAGCCCCATCTCTTCCGGCAGGTCGAGCTCGTCCGCCCTCGCGTTGTAGCCACGCTCGGCAACTTCGCGACGAAGCTCCTCTCGGGACAGCCGTACGGGATCACGCGCGTTCACGGGCAGGAGCACGAGGTGGCGCTCGGCGCCACGACCGTCGTGCTCTTCCCGCTCTACCATCCCGCCGCCGCGCTCTACACGCCGTCGATGTTGCAAGCGCTCGAGGACGACTTCTCCCGACTGCCGACCCTCCTCGGACGAGAGGCGCCGCCCGTGCCCCACCCGGCCCAGCCAGTTCCGCTCGGGGCACCGCCGTCTCTCGCCGCGTGCGATGCCGTTGCTCCTCGTACAACAATGCAGCTCGGGCTCTTCTGACCCGTGATCGAGCGAATGACACGATCGGTAGCCGAAACGGAGGCATTCGGCGCCCTGCTCGCCGGATTGCTGTCGCCCGGCGACATCGTCCTCCTGCGCGGCGATCTCGGTGCGGGCAAGACGACGCTCGTGCGTGGCGCCTGTCGCTCGCTCGGCATCGACGAACCGGTGACGAGCCCGACGTTCACGATCGGCCACCTCTACCACGGGGGGTCGGTGGTCGCGCATCTCGACCTCTACCGATTCAACGGGCTGAGCCACGCGGAGTGGGGGGATATCGAGCCGTACTTCGACGGTACGATTGCGTTTGTCGAATGGCCGGAAGCAGGACATGGAGCTCTCCCACCGGCCGCAATCTCGTTATTGCTGGAGCATGTCGGCCCCGACGAGCGGCGCATCTCCGCGGACGAGGCGAGGGGAACGCTGCTCGAGGAGATCGCCCGTGCTGATTCTGGCATTCGATACCGCAACTGACGTCGCCACAAGCGCCCTCGTGGCCGACGGCGTCGTACTCGGGGAGCGGGTGTCGGATTCGCGATCACTCCTCGCCGATGTGGACGAACTGCTCCGTCAGGCAGGGCTCGTCGCATCGGACCTCACAGGGGTCGTCGTCGGCACGGGGCCGGGCAGCTTCACGGGGATGCGGATCGGGCTTTCCGTTGCCCGGGGGCTCGGCCTCGCACTCGGCGTGGAGGTCGCCGGCGTCTCGACGCTCGACGCCCTCGCAGCCGGGGCCGAGAACGCGTATCCGGTGATCGACGCCCGCCGCGGGGAGGTCTTCGTTCCCGGCCCCCTGGCCGTTCCACCCGCGAAGATCGCACCGCCGCTTGGCGCCGTTTGCATCGGGAGCGGCGCACGCCGCTATCGCGAGGCCCTCCTCGAGAGAGGCGCCGACGTACCGGAAGACGACTCGAGGCTGCACCTCCCGCATGCCTCACTCCACGCGTCGGTCGCGACGCATTTCGGTCACGCAGACCTGGTGGAGCCGGTGTACGTCAGGCTGCCCGACGCCGATCGCTGGATCGCATGAGCTTCTCGATCAGAAAGCTCGACCTCGCCGACCTCGACGCGATCGAGGCGATCGAACACGTGTCCTATCCGACCCCGTGGTCTCGATCCATGTTCGTCAGCGAGCTCGCGAAGCCCAGCTCCCTCTCGCTCGCTGCGATCGCCGACGACGGCACGCTCGCGGGCTACCTCGTGCTCTCGCGGTACGTTGACGCGTGGCACGTGATGAACGTCGCCGTCGCAGAGCAGCATCGGAGGGCGGGGATCGCCTCGGCCATGCTGAGGAGCCTGTTTCAGGTGACGCGCGACGATGCTGAACGGGGATACACGCTGGAGGTCCGCATCTCGAACCTGGCGGCGATCAGCCTCTACGAGCAATGTGGATTTGTCACGCGCGGCGTCCGACGTGGTTACTACACTGACAACAGAGAAGATGCCTTGATCATGTGGAAGGACCCGGAAGGGCGGGAGCAGGACTCGATGACCGAGCAGGACTCGATGACCGAGCAGGACTCGATGACGGAGCAGGACTCGACGGCGGAGCAGGACTCGACGGCGGAGCAGGACTCTGTGACGCGGCAGGGCTCGACGGCGGAGTCGGGCCTGTGACGGAAGTGAGATCGTGATCCTCGGGATCGAGAGCTCCTGCGACGAGACCGCCGCGGCCGTGATCACGCCTGACGGGCAGGTGCTGTCGTCGGTCATCGCCTCGCAGGGCGACTACCACGCCCGGTACGGAGGCGTTGTTCCGGAGGTAGCGTCGCGGCGTCATCTGGAGCAGATCGGCCCGGTCATTCGCGAGGCGCTGTCTGCGGCAGACGAGGACCTCGACGGCATGACCAGGATCGGCGTGACGCGCGGCCCGGGTCTTATCGGCGCGCTCCTCGTCGGGCTGTCAACCGCCAAGGCAATGGCGTGGGCGAAGGGGCTGCCGCTCGTCCCGGTCAATCACCTTCAGGGCCACGTTGCCTCGCTCTATCTCGGTGACACACCCCTCGAGCCGCCGTTCGCCTGTCTCCTCGCAACGGGCGGTCACACACAGGTGCTTGCCGTGCGTGATCACGGCTCGTTCGAACGCCTCGGGACGACGCTCGACGACGCAGCCGGTGAGGCGTTCGACAAGGGTGCTCGGCTCCTCGGGTTGCCGTACCCCGGCGGGGCCGCGATCGACGCGCTCGCGCAGGAAGGCGATCCGCTCGCGTTCTCGTTCCCGGTTGCGAACGTCCCCGGGTTCGACTTCTCGTTCTCGGGTCTGAAGACGTCACTGCTCTACACGGTCCGTGATCTCGGGGAGGCCGCCACGGCGGAGCGGCGCGCCGACCTGGCTGCTTCCTACCAGCGTGCGATCGTGCTTGCTCTGACGCGGCGCCTTCGCCAGGCCGCCGAAGCCGAGGGTCTGACGCGGCTGGCGGTCGTCGGGGGGGTGGCCGCGAACTCCGAGCTTCGCGCGGCACTGCCCGATGCGGCCGTCGCACCGCTTGCGTTCTGTACCGACAACGCGGCGATGATCGCTTCGGCGGCGCGGTATGCCGAGCCCCTGTCGCATGTGGAGGCGCTCGTCGTGGATGCGTATGCGTCTGCCCGGTAGCCGCAGCGGTCTGCCGCTTGCGATCGCCTCGGTCGCGGTCGTGCTGATCCTCCTCGGAGGAGGGGCGGGGGCGGGCGCGGG
>JAJAZN010000276.1 GCA_026785685.1 Thermoleophilia bacterium | reverse complement strand
CCCGAATGACGTGCGTGATTCCGAGGTCGAGATCAACGACGACCGTCGCGAGCTGGTATGTGGCGGTGCCGTCTGCTCGAGCGAGCGTCGTCCCGCCGAGCCGGATCGACCCGTCTGCGTCCCGGACGGCACCATTCTCGAGCGCGAGTGCCGCCGCCTCGGCGTGTCGTTCGGCGCGCGAACTCTGGCTGATCGGTCCTTCATCCCACGTCACCCCGAGCCAGTCGAGATCAGCGACAATCGCCTCCTCGCCACCGGCCACGTTTCTCTCGGGGTCCGTATCGTCGATCCGGAGCACGAGCGCCCCGCCGTGCTCGTCGGCATAGGTCCGATTTGCAACGGCGCTCAGCGCATTGCCGAGATGGAGAGATCCGGTCGGACTCGGGGCGAAGCGGACGCGGACGGCCATGGCGCTGACGGTATCGGACGTCTTGATCGGCTGCTGCGCCCCACCGTACTCCTCGTGGGGCGGGCAGAATGGCGCCATGAGCAGCGTCGACCCAACGATCACACCGTTCGAGGCGTTCGGCGGCCACGCGTTCTTCGACCGCCTCGTGGCGGCGTTCTACGGTCGGGTCGAGACGGATCCTGTCCTGCGCCCCATGTATCCGGGCAGCGAGCTCGCGCCTGCGAGGGAGCGCCTGCGACTCTTCCTCGAGCAGTACTGGGGCGGCCCGACGACCTACTCCAACGAGCGCGGTCACCCGCGGCTGCGCATGCGCCACGCGCACTTCCCGATCGATCGAGCCGCAAGCGAGCGCTGGCTTGCCCACATGCGTGCGTCCCTCGACGAGCAGGCGCTTCCGGAGGAGCTCGACACGCTGCTTCGGGACTACTTCGAAGCCGCCGCGCCCGCGATGATCAACACGGACGGCTAGCCCGGCCGTTCAGGCGTCGATCGCGATGTGGCCGGGCTGGGCCGCGACGCGGTCGAGCCAGCCGCGGATAGCCGGGTAGCCCTCGAGGTCGAAGCCGCCCTCGGGCGCCACGTGCGTGTAGGCGTAGAGCGTGATGTCGGCGATCGAGTAGCGCTCGCCGATCCCGCAATCCGTGTCGCGCTTTCCTGAGCGGTCTACTGGGCTCGACTCGATCACCGAGCGAAGGGAGCAGCGATGCAAGCATCGCCGGCAGTCGCCGAGGCGCTGACGACGTTCTTTGCGAAGAACGCGTCGGGCGATCGTTCGACCTACGACGAGGTCGTGTCGAGGGAGGAGGCTGTCCTGCCCGGCGGAAGCACCGCCCGGGAGTAGTTCTCCGGGCTGGGCCGTCGCGAAGCCCGGTACACCGCCCCAGGCGGTCCGTCGTTACGCCTCCCCTTCACCGCCGTGTTCGTGCGAGAGGACGACCGGTGGAAGCTGGTCTACCTCCACGGCATCCCGTGCCGGATGAGACGGCGGCAGGACACCCCGAGTGGTGGGAGGCAGGTTAGACGACTACCGGACGCAGGCGGCTGCGTACGTAACGGACGCCGCGCAGCAGCGTCCGAGCGTGTCAACGAACGCCTGCTCGCCGGGCGAGAGCGGCCTGCCCGCGAGACGGGCGATCGAGAACTGCCGCGTGATGTGCGGCCGGCCCGCCAGCCTGAAATGCTCGAGCTCACCGCGCTCGATCTCCTCGGCAACTGCGTAGCGCGAGAGGAACGCGAATCCGAGCCTGGCTCTCGCCGCGCGTTTGACCGCTTCGCTCGAACCGAGCTCCCAGACGCCAGCCGGTGTCACGCCCGCGGCTCGAAGCGCAGCGTCGGCGAGCTCCTGCGTGCTCGACTCCGGTTCGCGTGCGAGGAGCATCACCCCCTCGAGCGCAGACGGAATCACGATGCCGGCCTCGACGGGGAGGAGACCGGGCTGTGCGACACCGACGATCTCGTCATCGACGAACGGCTCTAGGTCGATGCGGTCTCCGGCCTGCGTGGCTCCGACGATCGCGAGCTGGACACGCCCCGCAAGGAGACGTTCGATGATCTCACCACTGGCCGCGATCTCGACGTGCACCCGGACGTTCGGATAATCGGCGCGGAAGCACCCGAGCGCGTCGGGCAAGAGGTACACACCGGGCGCGGTCGAAGCGCCGACATGAATCGTTCCCGTCTGAAGCCCGGCAAGGGCGTCGAGTTCCTCCTCACCCGCTCCGAGCGCCGCGAGCGCCTGCGCAGCGCGACCCGCGAGAACACGCCCGGCCTCCGTGAGCTTGCTGCCACGACCGTTGCGCTCGACGAGTCGCTGTCCGGCAGCGAGCTCGAGGAGTCGCACGTGTTCACTGACACTGGACTGACCGATCCCGATTGCGACGGCTGCGGCCGAGAGCGACCCTTGCCGGTCGACCTCGACCAGCACCCGCATCCGCGTCGTGTCCCACAGCGCGGCGAGTGGTGATCTTGTGATATCGGTAGAAACGATGGTGGCCATCTCGATTTTCGGTAGCGCCGATATCTTAGCGGGCGTACCGTGCGGACATGATCCTGCGCCCTTTCCTCGTCGAACGTACGTCGTGCGCGAGCTATCTGTTCGGTTGCACGTCGCTCGACCAGCTCGCGGTCGTCGACCCTCACATCGACCTCATCGAGAGCTACGTGGAGACTGCCGCTGCGATCGGATCACCCATCGTGGCTGTCTTCGAGACCCATGTGCAGGCCGACCATGTCTCCGGACTCCCGGCGCTCGTCGAACGAACAGGTGCCACCGCCTATCTGCCCGAGCATGCGGGTGTCGACTTCGACCACCGGGCGCTTGCCGACGGAGACGTGGTGGAGCTGGGGAATACGGTCGTCACGGCCGTCTCGACGCCCGGTCACGCGCCTGCACATCTCGCGTTCACCGTTGCGGACCGGCGACGCGGCACGCTCGAGCCGTGGCTCGTCTTCACGGGCGACTCCCTGCTCGTCGGGGATGTCGGACGCCCGGACTTGCATGCGAAGGGCAATCCCGAGCCGCTCGCTCGCGAGCTCTACTCGTCCGTGAAAAAGCTGCTTCAGCTCGACGACGGAGTGATCGTGTACCCGAGCCATACCGGAGGATCGGTCTGTGGACGCGGGCTTTCGAGCAATCCGTTCTCCTCGATCGGGTTCGAGAGAGCACACAACGAAGCGCTGCAGCACACGAGTGAGGACGCCTTCGTTTCGGCGCTCCTCGTCGATCTGCCACCGGCTCCGCCGCAGCAGGCGGAGATCGTAGCGGCAAACCGCAGCGGCATCACTCGCATGCCGGCGTGACCGGCGTCCAGCTCGGCCTGCGTGCGAACGCAGGTCAGTTCGCGCTGCTCGTCGGGATCAACGCGCTCGTCGGCGCGATGGTCGGCCTGGAACGCACGGTCTTGCCGCTGATCGGTGAGCAGGACTTCGGGCTCACGTCGAAGACGGCGATCCTTACCTTCATCGTGGCCTTCGGGCTGACGAAGGCGCTCACGAACCTCGCTGCAGGCACGCTCGCCGACCGCGTCGGGAGGAAGCGTCTGCTCGTTCTCGGCTGGTTGCTTGCATTGCCCGTGCCACTCCTGATCGGCATCGCTCCCGGCTGGTGGCTCATCGTCGTGGCAAACCTCTTCCTCGGTGCCTGCCAGGGTCTCGCGTGGTCGATGACCGTGGTGATGAAGATCGACCTCGTTGGCCCCAAGCGCCGCGGTCTCGCTCTCGGATTCAACGAGTCCGCCGGCTACCTCGGCGTTGCCACAGCTGCGTTTCTCACCGGCCTGCTCGCGGCCTCGGTTGCGCCACGCACCCTCGTCTGGGTCGGAGGCGCCGCAATCGCGCTGGTCGGCCTCGTCGTCTCGGCGGCTTTCGTCCGCGACACACGAGCACACGTCACCGCGGAGCAATGGGATCACGGCGGGCGCACTCACAAGATCTCGCTGCGCGAGGCGTTTCCCCTTGTCACATATCGCGACCCCGTCCTCCGCGCGTGCTCTCAGGCAGGGCTCGTCAACAACCTGAACGACGCACTCGCCTGGGGTCTTGCTCCGCTCTATCTCGCTGCTGACGGCGCGAGCGCCTCGCAGATCGGCGCCGTCGCCGCTGCCTACCCCGCCGTCTGGGGCCTCGGCCAGCTCGGTACCGGCTGGCTCTCGGACAATGTCGGCCGCAAGCCGCTGATCGCTCTCGGGATGCTTGTTCAAGGAACGGCTCTTGCCCTCCTCGTCGGCGGCGGCGGCGCTTTTGTGCCGTCCCTTGTCGCCGCAATCCTGCTCGGCGCGGGCACCGCGATGGTCTATCCGACGCTGATCGCCGCCGTCTCCGATGCGGTCGAGCCACGGGACCGAGCTCAGGCCGTCGGCATCTATCGCTTCTGGCGCGACATGGGGCTTGTGGTCGGCGGGCTCACCGCCGGCATCGTTGCCGATGTCGCGGGCGACGGCGGCGCGATCGTTCTCGTCGCCGCACTGACAGCTGCGAGCGGGGTCTGGGTGGCGAGGACGCGATGGTATGAGTCCGTAACCGTGCGTTCCACTTGATTCGACGTGGCAACTCGCACATTATTGATTCGATGAACGCCAGTGCTCAACGGCGTACGCTCGCCGATCTCCTTGCCGAGGCCGAGAGACGGATCTTGCGTCTCCTTCCATCGGAGGCGCAGACGGAGATTGAGAACGGTGCCGTCCTGATCGACATCCGCTCTGAGGGCAACCGCTTCCGGGACGGCATCGTGCCCGGTTCGCTCCACATTCCTCGAACGGTGCTCGAATGGCGCACCGCTCCCGAAAGCGAGTTCCGGAATCCGTATGTCAGCGATCTCGACCACCACGTGATCCTGCTCTGCGACCACGGGTGCTCATCGGTCCTCGCGGCCGCGGTGCTGAAGGAGTTCGGCTATCTCCGGGTTGGAGACGTGATCGGCGGATTCTCGGATTGGCGTGACGCAGGCCTTCCGGTTGGTACAGCTCGACGCCGACGAAGCCGCCCAGACGAGCCGACGGGAATGGGCCCTCCGGATCCGTAGACGGGGCTGTCGTCCGGAGGGGAGAACGCCACGTGTCGTGCCGTATCCCCGACCCGGCGTAGCGTCTGCCGGGCCAGGGCGACTGCACGTCGGTGAAGCCCAACTGGGAAGAGCCTGGAGTGAACATCGAACGCCTTGACGACGTGCTGTAGCGATGACGGGCCTTCACTTCGGCAACCTGCTCATCGTGGTCGCCCTGGCCTTTTTCGTGCCGCTCGCGCTCGGGTTCGTCCCTGCACTGAAGCTGCCGGCGGTCGTCCTCGAGATCGTGGCCGGCATCGTCGTCGGGCCATCCGTGCTCGGCTGGGTCACGATCGACGAGCCGCTGTCTGTCCTGGCGCTGATCGGCCTCGCGTTTCTG
>JAJAZN010000275.1 GCA_026785685.1 Thermoleophilia bacterium | reverse complement strand
GGCGGTCCCCCCCCGCTCGCTCGGCCCCCGCCAGCTTCGTGCGCCCCGGCCCCCCCTGGACGGGGCGGGGTGGTGGGTGGGGGGGGGGGTTTCCCCCCCCCCCACCTTGCGCTAGCCCTCGAACTCGCAGACGCGGCCGACCACATCTCCCACGGACGGTTCCGTGCAACCGATCTCCTGGTCGACACGAAGCCCGACCTCACGCCCGTCACCGAGGCAGACCGGGCCGTCGAGGAGGCGATCCGCTCGAGGCTTGCATCGGAGCGCCCCGCCGACAAGATCCTCGGCGAGGAGTTCGGAACGACCGGCGCCGGCACGCGCCGTTGGATCGTCGATCCCATCGACGGAACGCGGAACTACTCCCGCGGGATCCCGGTCTGGGCGACACTGATCGCCCTCGAGGAGAGCGGAGAGATCGTCCTCGGCGTCGTATCGGCGCCCGCGCTCCATCGGCGCTGGCACGCCGAGCGGGGCGGAGGTGCCTGGGTCAACGACGACCGCATTCGCGTCTCGGCGATCCGCCAGATCGAGGACGCGGTGCTCTCGTTCGCGCTCGAGCAGCCGATACCGTCACTCGCCGGGTACGCCTGGCACGTGCGCGGCTACGGCGACTTCTGGGCCCACATGCTCGTCGCCGAAGGGGCGGTCGACGGCGCCGTCGATGCTGTCGGCGTGAACGTCTGGGATCTCGCGGCGATCCAGCCGATCGTCGAGGAGGCCGGCGGGCGCTTCAGCGACGCGTCGGGCGCGAGCCGAATCGACGGCGGCACCGCGATCTCCTCGAACGGGCACCTACACGAAGCACTACTCCAAGCGGTTCGTTAGCGGGGCGTGGGCAAAGCTGCCCGCGCCGCGGCCTCGTACACCGGGTCGCGGCCGAACTGGTCGAGCTCGCCCGACAGCAGCTCGCTCGAGCTGAGCGGATCGCCCCCGTGTCCCACTGCCTCTCCGTCGACCCAGATCGCCTCGACGGCTTCGGCGTTGCGGCGGGTCAGCGAGATCTCCCGCTTCATCCTCGACCGCAGCCACCCCGCAATCAGCTCGGCATCGGCGCGCGGCCCCTCGATGCGCAGTTTCTCGATGGTCGCGATCCCGGGCCAGAGATCCGCCAGCTTCCGCCGCCACGGCAGGGTGCGCGAGAACGCGATGTCGGAGACCGCGGTGCGCTCGTACAGCGCAGAGAGATCGCCGTAGGCGGCCGGGGTACGGCGCCACTCCGTCGAATCGACGACGAGCCGATCCGTCACCTCGAGGATCTCTTCGAGTTCTCCGGTCCCCCACGAAGGCTCGCCCCGCCAGCGACAGAAGACAGGCAGATCGGAAACGAGCAAGGGGGTGATGATCGAGCCGGGGTGTTGGACTGCGTCGCCGCGCAACCTGATCTGGATCACCTCGGAAAGCACCTCGTGCGCCATCCCGGGAAGCTGAAAGCCCTTCAGCTCGGCCCGCGCGACGACCTCGCTCTTTCGGCCCGATTCTGGGATCAGGAAGATCGTCCGCGCCGGATGGCGCTCGGCCAGCCCCGCGAGGGTGCCCTTCGCCTTCGCGAGCCACTCAGGCGGGCACCAGACGATGTGGGTCATCGTGCTCGTGCGGAGCTCCGGCATCCCGTCGGCCTCCTCGAGCACGCGGAGCTTTCCCAGTTGCCGTTCGATGTCCGAGACGACGCCCACCCCCTGCTCCTAGTGCCGGCGCCAGGAGCGTGCGTCGCGGTGAATCAGGTCGTCGGCAGACCGCGGGCCCCACGTGCCACTCGCGTAGTTTGGGAAGTTCGGCCGGTCACGCGACCAGCCACCAAGGATCGCGTCGACGAGCTTCCACTGCTCCTCGACCTCGTCCTCGCGGGTGAACAGCGTCGCGTCGCCGAGCATTGCGTCGAGGATCAGCCGCTCATACGCCTCGGGAAGGCCGGTGCGGAAGGCGCCGCCGTAGAGGAAGTCCATGTGCACGGTGCGGATCGTCATCCCCGCGCCCGGCACCTTGGCACCGATTGCGAGCGAGACGCCCTCGTCGGGCTGCACATGAATGAGGAGCACGTTCGGCCGCAGCCCGTCACCGGCGATCGCCTCGAACGGCGGGTGCGGTGCCCGCTGGAACTGGATCGCGATCGTTGTCTCGCGGCGTCCGAGCCGCTTGCCCGCGCGAACGTAGAACGGCGTGTCGGCCCAGCGCCAGTTGTCGACGTAGAGCTTCGCGGCGATGAACGTCTCGGTCAGCGAGCCCGGCGCAACACCGTCCTCCTCTCGGTAGCCGGGCACCTCGATGCCCTCGACGAACCCTGTGCCGTACTGGCCCCGGACGACGGACTTCGGGCCGGGCGTGTGCATCGACTTCAGCACCTTCACCTTCTCGTTCCGCACCGAGTCGGCAGTGAAGTCGATCGGCGGCTCCATCGCCGTGAGCGCGAGGAGCTGGAGGAGGTGGTTCTGGAAGATGTCGCGGATCACGCCAGCCGACTCATAAAACCCGGCGCGGCCCTCGATGCCCATCGACTCGGCGACCGTGATCTGCACGTGATCGATGAACTGACGGTTCCAGATCGGCTCGAAGATGCCGTTCGCGAACCGCAGCGCCAGCATGTTCTGCACCGTCTCCTTGCCGAGGTAGTGATCGATCCGGAAGATCTCGTCCTCTCGGAACCACGTGTGCAACAGCTCGTTGAGCTTGAGCGCCGAGGTCAAGTCGCGGCCGAACGGCTTCTCGACGATCAGCCGCACCCACCCTTCCTTGTGGCGGCGCTTGCCGATCTCGGAGACGGTGATCGCAAAGGCCTGAGGCGGAACGGCCAGGTAGTAGAGCCGGTTGCCCGCGGTACCGTACTCGGCGTCGATCTCCTCGAGGACCTGACCGACACGGTCCTCTCCCTCGGCATCGGCGAAGTCGGTGCCAACGTAGCGCATGCCCCGCGAGAGCGCGTCCCACACGTCCTGCCGGAAGGGATCGCGCGCGTGCTCCTTGACCGCCTTCTTCATCGCGGCCGCGAACTTCGCCGAGGTCTGCGGCGAGCGAGCTACGCCGACGATTGCGAATTTCTCGGGCAGGAGCTTGCGGTACGCGAGGGCGTAGAGCGCGGGAAACAGCTTGCGCTTCGTCAGATCACCCGACGCGCCGAAGATAACGACTGCGCACGATTCGGGTCGCCGCCGGAGCTGCAGCCCTTCGAGGAGCGGATTCGCCTCGTCGTTCACGCGGAGGCCAGCGAGCCCACCTTGGCCCGGATCCCGTCGAGGAGCTCCGCGAAGGAGTCGGCGAACTTCTGCACGCCCTCTGCCTCGAGAGTGTCGACGACATCGTCATAGTCGATGCCCGCGGCTGCAAGTTCGGCGAGGAGCTCCATCGCCTCGCCGATTCCGCTCGTGATGCTTCCGGTCTTCACCTCACCGTGATCCGCGAAGGCGCGCACCGTCTCGAGCGGCATCGTGTTCACCGAGTCCGGCCCGATCAACTCCTCGACGTAGATGACGTCGCGATAGGCAGGGTTCTTCGCCGACGTCGAGGCCCACAGGCAGCGCTGCGGACGCGCGCCCCTGCCGGCGAGATACGCCCAGCGGTCGTCGCCGAAGACATCGAGGTAGTGCTGATACGCGAGTCGCGCGTTTGCGACGGCGAGCTGTCCCTGAAGGTCGGTGCGTCCGACGGCCTCGAGGCGCTTGTCGGCCTCGCTGTCGACCCGCGAGACGAAGAAGCTCGCGACCGAGAGGACGCTGGAAGGATCGCCGCCGCCTGCAACGAGGCGCTCGAGACCGCGGAGGTATGCCTCCGCAACCGCGACATACCGCTCGAGCGAGAAGATCAGCGTGACGTTGATCGAGACGCCCTTGGCGATGCAGTCCTCGATTGCCCCGAGGCCGGGCTCGGTCGCCGGGATCTTGACGTAGAGGTTCGGGCGTCCGACCTCCTTGTTGAACCGGATCGCTTGATCGAACGTCTTCTCGCGCTCGTAGGCGAGCGTCGGGTCGACCTCGAGCGACACCCTACCGTCGACCCCCGCAGAGCGCTCCCAGACGGGAAGCATCAGGTCGCAGGCCTCGCGGATGTCGGTCATGCCGAGCGCAAAGAAGATCTCGACGGGATCATCGGTCTCGGCAGCCACGTCGCGCAGCTGCTCGTCGTAGAGGTCACCCTCCGCGAGCGCCTTCTGGAAGATCGTCGGGTTGGACGTGACGCCGACGATCGAGTCTTCCTCGATCAGCCGGGCGAGCGCGCCGGAGTGGAGCATCTCCCGTGAGAGGGAGTCGATCCAGGCGCTGACGCCCGCCTCGGCGAGCTCCTGCATGCGTGTCGATTCAGCCATCGGCCATCCTTTCCAACTCGGCCACCTTCTCGAGGCGGTCTGCGTAGCGGCCACCGCCGATGAAGCGGGCCCGCAGAAATGTCCGGACGAGCTCCTGTGCCAGCTCTCCGCCGACGATCTCGGAGCCGAGGCAGAGCACGTTCATGTCGTCGTGCTCGACGCCCTGGTGCGCGGAATACGAATCGTGGCAGACCGCGGCGCGGATGCCCGGGATCTTCGACGCGGCGATCGACGCGCCGACACCCGAGCCACACACGAGGACGCCCCGGTCGACTTCGCCCCGGCGGATCGCCATCCCGAGTTCGAGCGCCTTGTCCGGGTAGTCGACGCGCACGACATCGGTGTCGACACCCAGATCGACTACCTGGTGCTCCTCCGCAGCGACTACCGCGAGCACCGCCTCACGGAGCTTGACGCCGCGATGGTCGAAGGAGACCGCAATCCTCACGCGAGCTCCGCCTGGAGCGTCGCGGCGATTGCCTCCGCGGTGATGCCGAACTCGGCGAAGATCCGCTCGAACGGCGCAGATGCTCCAAAATGGTCTATGCCAATGATGGCGCTGGCGTACCGCTCCCAGCCGAGGGTCACGCCCGCCTCCACGGCAACGCGCACCTCTACCGCCGGCGGCAGGACCGAGTCCTGGTAGTCGTCGTCCTGCTCGTCGAAGAGCTCCCAGCAGGGCATCGAGACGACGCGAACGTTTGCCTCGAGCGACTGGGCCGCCTCGAGGGCGAGATGCACCTCGCTGCCGGTCCCGATCACGATCGCCTCGGGCTCGCCCTCGCCACGCTGCCAGAGCGTATAGGCGCCGCGGAGCGCGCCCTCGGCGGGAGCGACGACCGAGCGGTCGAGCGTCGGCAGCTTCTGTCGCGTGAGCGCGAGGGCGACCGGCCCATCGGGACGCTCGACGGCGATCCGCCAGGCCATCGATGTCTCGTTCGCGTCGGCGGGTCGCACGTACCAGAGGTTCGGGATTGCCCTCAGGGTCATGTGGTGCTCGACTGGCTGGTGGGTCGGCCCGTCCTCGCCGACGGCGATCGAGTCGTGCGTCCAGACCCAGGCCGTGCGAAGCCCCATCAGCGCCGAGAGACGAACGGCGCCGCGCATGTAGTCGGAGAAGATGAGAAACGTCGAGCCGTAGGGCCGCAGCATCGCCGGGTCGAGCGCGATTCCATTGACGATCGATCCCATCGCGTGCTCGCGGATCCCGAACGCGATGTTGCGCCCGACATGCGTGGCGGAGAAGATCCCCGCGCCCGTGAACTCGGTCTTGTTGGACTCGACAAGATCGGCAGACCCTCCGACCATCGTGGGCGTGAACGGCTTCAGCGCCTGCATCACGGTCTTGCCGGCATCGCGCGTCGCGACCTGCTCACCGGCGGGAAACACGGGCAGTGCCTCGCGCCAGCCGTCGCGCGGCTCGCCACGCAAGTCGAGTTCGCGCTCGGTCGCAAGTGCAGGGAACGCGCCGGCCCAGGCGGTCACGCGCTCGTCCCACTCCCGCTGCAGCTCGGCGCCGCGCGTCAAGACCGGGGCCATGTGCTCGCGCACGAGATCGGAGACCGCAAAGGTCGCGTCCGGGTCGAAGCCCATCAGCTCCTTCGTCGCGCGGATCTCGGCGCCGCCGAGTGGCGCACCGTGCGCCTTCGATGTGTCGATCGCGTTCGGTGCGGGGTAGGCGATATGCGTGCGCAGCACGATCAACGAGGGACGTGCCTCCTCCGCCTTCGCTGCGGCGAGCGCGCCGAGGAGCCCATCCAGATCCTCGGAGTCGTCGACGTGCTGGACATGCCAGCCGTAGGCCTCGAAGCGCTTGCCCTTGTCCTCCGTCGTGAACGTGAGAGCCGTCGTGCCGTCGATCGTGATGTGGTTGTCGTCGTAGACGTAGATGAGTCGGCCGAGCCCCAGGTGACCTGCGATCGACGCAGCCTCCTGCGTGACGCCTTCCATCATGTCGCCGTCGGAGCAGATCGCATAGATCCACGAGTCGACGATCTCGTGGTGGGGGCGGTTGTAGCGATCGGCAAGGAAGCGCTGCGCGATCGCCATCCCCACCCCGTTCGCAAAGCCCTGGCCGAGCGGTCCCGTCGTCGTCTCGATTCCGGCCGTGTGTCCCCATTCGGGATGGCCAGGCGTGCGCGAGCCCCATTGGCGGAACTGCTTCAGGTCGTCGAGCGTGAGGTCGTAGCCCGCGAGATGAAGAGACGTGTACTGAAGGACACAGGCGTGACCGGCCGAGAGGATGAAGCGGTCGCGACCAGCCCAGTGCGGATCGGCCGGGTTGTGGCGCATCACGTCGCGGGAGAGGAGGTATGCGACCGGCGCGAGCG
>JAJAZN010000274.1 GCA_026785685.1 Thermoleophilia bacterium | reverse complement strand
TCGATCGCGGCGAGCGCCGCAGGGAACGGGCCGGAAAGGCCTTCGTTCAGCCCCAGGGATGCATCTGTACGCGCGGGCGGCGGAAGCGGATCGCTCACCGGCAGCGCCTCGAGCGAAGGCCGGACGAACCGGGCGCCGTCGCTCACGTGGTGATGAGGTCCGCCGGCTCCGCCTCGGTCACGAGCATCGGCGCAGGATCCGTCGGCTCGGGTTCTGCCGGCATCGGAGCTACAGGAGCCACAGGCGCGACCGGCTCCCAGTCTCCCCAGTCGTCGCCGCCACCCTGCTTCTTGCGCCACCAGACGAGGCCACCCGCACCGACGAGGCCGATCACGGCGAGCCAGCGCAACGGATGGCGTTTGCGCGGGCGTCGTGCGAACGAGAGCCCCTCGCCGGCGACGTAACCGGCGACGGCTGCAGTGCCTCGCCGGCGAATCAGACGGCGCAGGTACCACCAGCCAATGGACATCATCAGAGCATTTCGACGTGAATTCGCGGAGTCCAACATCGGGTGGTTACCGCCTCTTTGGAGGTAGGTGGATGGCCCGGCCGAGTGCCACGAGACCGGCTTCCTTGATCGCCTCGGAGAGCGTCGGGTGCGGCGCGATCCCGTCTGCGACGGTCTCCACGGTTGACTCGGCGTCGATCGCCACGACTCCGACCTCGATCAGGTCCGTCGCGTGCGGACCGACGATGACGAGTCCGAGCAGCTCGCCGTACGTCGTCTCATGGATCGATTTCACCCAGCCTGCTGTCGCTCCGGACATGACCGCGCGAGCATTCGCGACCCACGGAAAGACTCCAACTGCGACCGCGTCACCGTAGCGCTCTCGCGCCTGAGTCTCGGTGAGCCCGACTCCTGCGATCTCGGGATCGGTGTAGATCGGTCGAGGTACGGACGGGGTGCCAAGCGCCGCCTCGTGCCCCATCGCATTCTCGGCTGCGATCTCGCCCTCGCGGAACGCGGTATGGGCGCGCTGCCACCGGCCGGCGACGTCGCCTGCCGCGAAGATCGTTGGGATCGCGGTGCGCATGTGATCGTCGGTGGCGATCCCGCTGCGTGGATCGATGGGAATGCCGATCTCCTCGAGACCGAGACCCTTGACGCTCGGGGCCCTGCCGACGGCGACGAGCATCAGATCCGCCTCAACCGACTCGCCGTCGCCGAAGTGCACCGCGAGGTGGTCTCCGAGGTCGTCAACCCCGGTGCACTGCTTCTCGAGATGCATCGCGATCCCGCGCTTCTTGAATGCCTTCTTCAGCTCCTTGGCGGCGTCCTCGTCCTCCTGCGGGATCAGCGTTGGCAGCATCTCGACGATCGTTACCTCGCTCCCGAAGTGGGCGAAGATCGACGCGAACTCACAGCCGATGATCCCTCCACCGAGCACGACGAGACGGTGGGGCACCTCGGTCTGAGACAGAAGCCCGGTCGAATCGACACAGCGGGGTGAGTCGAGGCCCGGAATCGGCGGTCGCATGGGGTACGAGCCGGTCGCGACGATCGCGCTCTTGCAGGTCACGTCCTCCCCGCCCTCGATCGCGATCGTCGTCGCGCTCGTGAACCGGCCCGTGCCACGGACCCACTCGACGCCGTTCGCCTTCAGCAATCCGGCAACTCCGCCGGTCATCTGCGCGACGACACCGTCCTTCCACGCTGCGGCCTGTGGGAAGTCGAGTTGTGGCTCCGAGACGCCGACTCCGAGCTTCGCGAACGTCTCGCGCGCGTCGTGCAACGCATGTGCCGTCTGCACCCAGGCCTTGGTGGGAATACACCCCACGCGCAGGCACGTGCCTCCGAGCTCGGGCTCCTGCTCGATGCAGACGACCTTGCCTCCGAGCTGCGCAGCGCGAATTGCTGCGGTGTACCCGGCCGGGCCGCCCCCGAGCACTGCGACGTCACATTCCACGCTTCACCCTTTCGTCTGGTGGGGTGTCCCGCGCCGTTTGACCCGAAATGATCGTCGCGGGACACCCCACCCCATGTTGATAAGGATAGTGCGACGTCTCGCAAGAATGCTCCTTCGTGCCAAACGTTGCGAGACGTCGCACTATGGCTTGTGCACCGATCGTACTCATGTCAGCTCCAATCGGAGCGTCAGCGAGTCGGGGGCCTCGGTGACCTGTCCGAAGCCGAATTGCCGGTAGAGGCCGATCGCACCCTCGTTGTGGCGGTCGACAGCCAGGCTAAGTGCCGTGTAGCCATCGTCCTTCGCCCGTTCGAGGAGTCCACGCATCAGCGCGCTCCCGACTCCGAGACCCCGCGCGTTCGGAACGACCGCCACGGCAAGCTCGGGCGTGTTCTCGTCGACGAAGCCGTACCCGAATGGCTCGCCCGTAAAGAGGCGGTACCAGGCAGCTCCAACCGGGAAGCCGTCGAGCAGCGCGATCACGGCCGTGTCCCCGGGGCGCCCCCACGCCTTCACGTAGAGCTGCACCGGTCCGGGGCCGGCGTCCGGCTGCCGCTCTTTCCAGTAGTAGGCGTGGTGGAGCATGTCGCGCAGGAATCGCACGTCCTGCGCTCCGCCCCTGCGTACGACGACGGCCACTAGAGCGCGAGTGCTGGGTGCTCGACCAGCGCAACGAGCGTGCGGAGGAACTCGGCGCCGTCGGCACCGTCGATCGCGCGGTGGTCGCACGTGAGTACGACCTGCATCATCGGGGCGATGTCGATCTCGCCGTCGACGACGACGGGCGGCTCCTTGACCGCGCCGACTGCAAGGATTGCGACCTGGGGCGGATTGAGCACCGCGACGAATTGCTCGATGCCGAACATGCCGAGGTTCGAGATCGTGAACGTGCCGCCTTCCATGTCCGGCAGCGTGAGCTTGCCGTCGCGGGCACGGCCGACGAGATCGGCCCGCGCGCGAGCGATCTCCTGGATGCTGCGCCGGTCGGCGTCACGGATGACCGGGACGACGAGCCCGTTCGGGGCGGCAACGGCCATGCCGACGTGCGCGCCCGGATGTCGTTGAATCTCATCGCCGGTGAACGTTGCGTTCAGCGCCCGGTGCTGCATCAGGGCGACGCCGACGAACTTCGTGAGGAGATCGTTGACAGTGGGTTTCGCATCACCCTCGGCAAGCCGTGCCACGAGCTGCTCGCGCAGGTGCAGCGTCTCGGACATGTCGATCGAGACGCCGAGCTGGAACACCGGCGCCGTCCAGGCCTCGGTGAGTCGACGTGCGATCGTCTTGCGGATCGTGCTGAGCTGGATCACCTCGACGTCCGCGCTCGGCGGGGCGAGCGGGGTCGGGGTGGCTGCGGGCGTGTCGCCTACAGGCGCGCGCTCGACATCCTCGGCGAGTATCCGGCCGTCAGGTCCGGTTCCGACGATCGCAGAGAGCTCGAGCCCCCGCTCACGCGCGATCCGGCGTGCCAGCGGCGAAGCCTTGATCCGGGCGCCGGGCGCCGCCGCGATGGGCTCGGGAACAGAGCCGTTGCCTGTCGAGAGAGGCGCCTCGGTGGCGGGTGCTGCCGGCGCTGCCTCGAGGGCCGGCTTGGCCTCCTCGCCGGGGGCCGGCGCTGCCTCGAGGGCCGGCTTGGCCTCCTCGCCGGGGGGCGGCCCTGCCTCCACGGTCACGTCGTTGCTGTCGCTGCCGATCACCGCGATCGTCGTCCCGACCTCGGTTTCACCTTCCTGAACGACGATTTTGAGCAGGACGCCCGCTACCTCCGACTCGACCTCCTGGGTCACCTTGTCGGTGTCGAGCTCGTAGAGCGGCTCGTTGGCCTTGACGGCGTCGCCCTCCGCCTTCAGCCAGCGGACGATCGTCCCCGACTCCATTCCCTGCCCGAGCCGGGGGAGCTTGACCTCGGTCGCCACTACGCGGCCACCATCAGGGCGAACAGCTCTTCTGCAACCGAAAGCATCAGGGTCATTATGCTGATCGTCGATGAAGCTCGTCGATCAGTGGCACGCGATGGAGGCAGACTTCCCGACGGACTGGGAGGACGTCCGGCTGACATTCACGGCCGAACAGCCGACTGATCTCTCCCGCGCGGCGCAGGTTCTCGGCTCGATCAACGTCGGCAGAGTCGGCGACACGCTCGTCTTCCAGGTCGAAAGCGGCGCTGGCCCCCAGGGCAAGTACACGGCGTTGCGCCTGTTCGAGCGCCTCGATCGCGACCGCATCTGGTGCCATATCGAACAGTCGAAGGTGCAGGCGCCTGCTGCGCCGACTCCCTCAGACGCTGCCGAGGAGCTTCGTTCTTCGGGGTCTGTCGCGGCGAGCTGGGATCACGCCCTCGCACCGCTCCCCTCCGACTGGACAGACCTGCTCTGCGAGCTCGAGATTGAGTCGAGCACGCTCCTCGATCGCGCGGCGCTCCTGTGTGCGCCGCTGAACCCGGCACGCAGCGGCTCGCGCCTCGTCTTCACGTTCCGCTGTTCGGGCCGCTCGGGCTTCGGTGCGTCGCCCTCGATGACACGGCGCTGCTTCGAGCGTCTCGACAACGAAGGCATCGTCGGCTCGGCATCGGTTCTCCGCGTCCTCTCGGACACGGACAACGTCGACACCCAAGGCCCCGTGTGGCTCGTGGGTGGCAAGACGTTGTAACTTACGTCCGAGAACCCCTCTCAGGCTGCCTGACCCGACGCAAGAGCCTTCACAGGCCTCCCGGCCAGGGTCGTGAGGGTGACCGTCTTCGACCTCAGCCGCGCAATTCCGCGTCGAACCGCTCGGCAAGCAGAGCGATAACGCGATCGCGCACGACCGCTGCGTCCGCGTCCGACAGTGTTCGATCCGGCACCTGGAACGAGAGATGGATCGCGACCGACTTGCGACCCGCCCCCACCTGGTCGCCGTGGTAGACGTCGAAGACGTTGGCCGCACGCAACTCGGGCGCTCCCGCCTCCAGGATTGTGTCGACCAGGGCTGCGGCCTCGACTTCCTCGGCCACGACCACCGCGATGTCCTGGCGCAGCGGCGGGAACGTGATCACATCGTCATAGAGAACCCGCTCGGGGATGGGCGCCGTCAGCTCGAGAAGGTCTAGCTCGAAGACTGCCCAGGAGCCGTCGAGCAGCGCCGGATGAAGCCCGCCGAGCCACCCTGCCGTCGTGGCGGCGGCCTTCCCGGGATGGAGGTGCGGAACGGTCGTCCGCGCGGGGCGCAGCTCGAGATGAAGCGCGTCGTAGATCGCCTCGACAGCGCTGCGCGCTTCGGAGAAGCCGCCGGCAACGATGCCGCCGACGCGCCAACGCTCCTCGGGGAGAGCCTCGCCGGAGGGGAGATAGACGCGCGCGAGCTCGAACAGGGCAATTCCGTCGTTGCCCGCGTCCACGTTTTCACGAGCAGCTGCGATGAGCCCGTCCAGAAGCGTCGTGCGAAGGATCGCCTGATCGCCGCTCATCGGGTCGGCGAGACGGAGCGCGTTTCGGTCTGGATCGGCCGCAACGAGACTCCAGGTGTACGCCTCGCTGAACCCCGACCCGACGAGAACGTCTTCGACGAGGCGCCGATGCCGTTGCTCGCGCGTCAGGTGGCCCGCGACCAACCGTCGCAGCGGCATCGTGTGGGGAACACGGTCGAGCACGACGCGCGCGACCTCCTCGACGAGGTCGATCTCGCGGGTCACGTCGCGCGCCCGCCACGTCGGCACGGTCACGTCCCAGTCGCCGTTGACTTCGAAGCCGAGACGCTCGAGGATCGAGCGTTGCTCCTCGGAGTCGACGTCGAGGCCGACGATGCGGTTCGTTCGCTCCGGACGCAGCCGCACGACGGCGCGCTCCGGCAGCCCCGAGTGGACGTCAGCTGCGCCCGTCAGCTCGGCGCCGGCGAGATCGACGAGAAGGCGGCTCGCGAGAACCGCAGCCGGCTCGGCCATATGCGGGTCGACGCCCTTCTCCCACCGATTCGAGCCCTCCGTCCGTAGGCCGAGCCGCTCCGAGGTCTGAAGGATCCCGATCGGCTCGAAGTTCGCGGCCTCGAGCAGGATCTCCGTTGTCGTGTCGGAGATCTCGCTGTCGAGGCCACCCATGATTGCTCCGAGGGCAACCGCCTTCGTGCCGTCCGTGATCAGGAGGTCGCGCTCGTCGAGCTTCCTCACCGTGCCGTCGAGGGTCGTCAGTTCCTCCCCGTCCGCGGCGCGGCGCACGAGGATCCCTCCTCCATCGAGTTTCGTGCGATCGAACGCGTGCAGTGGGCTGCCGTAGACGTGCATCACGTAGTTCGTGATGTCGACCACGTTCGAGATCGACCGCATCCCGGCTGCATGGAGGCGGGCTCTCAGCCACATCGGTGACGGCCCGACGGAGACGCCCTCGAGCACGCGTGCGATGTAGCGCGGGCAGCCCTCGGGATCGTCGATCGAAACGTCGACCTGTCCCGGACGAACGATCGCCGGATCCTCGACGTCGATGGGAAGAAGTTGACCATTGCAGAGGGTCGCAACCTCACGGGCGAGGCCGACCATCGAGAGCAAGTCGACACGGTTCATCGTCGTCGTGCAGTCGAGAACCTGCTCGCACACGGGAAGGACGTCGGAGAGTGGGCTCCCTGGTTCGATCCCGCCCGGCAGCAGCATGATTCCGTCGTGATCCGACCCCAGACCGATCTCGTCCTCGGCAAGGATCATCCCGCGGGAGAGCTCACCGCGCAGCGGGCGCTCGTCGAGGGGCGCCGGGAAGCCCGGCAGCAGCACCCCCGGCAAGCCGACGGCGACGGTGGCTCCGACGCCGAAATTCCAGGCGCCACAGACGATCTGGCGCAGCTCGCCCTCCCCGACATCGAGCTGGCAGAGCTGCAACTTGTCGGCATTCGGGTGCTTCGCAGCCTCGACGACCTTGCCGACGCGCAAGTACGACAGGTTGTCTCCCACATCGGCCACGCCGATGTCGATCACGCGGTCGACCTCGAGCGTCGACACGTTGAGCCGACGCGCAATCTCGTGCGCGGTCGCGTCGACGCGAACGTACTCGCGGAGCCAAGAAAGAGGCGCGCGCACGGCTAGAACTGCCTCGAGAAACGGAGGTCGTTGCGCCAGAGCTCACGCAGGTCGGGGAACTCGTGACGGAGCATGGCGATGCGCTCGAGGCCCCAGCCGAAGGCGAAGCCGGAGTAGCGTTCGGGGTCGTAGCCGACTGCCGCGAAGACCGCCGGGTCGACCATTCCCGCACCACCGACCTCGATCCAGCCGGAATGGCGACAGACGGGACAGCCGTCGCCGTCGCACACGTGGCAGGAGACGTAGGCCTCGATCGACGGCTCGGTGAACGGGAAGTAGTGCGTCCGGAACTCGGTGCGCCGCTTCTCTCCGAACAGCTTGCGAAGCAGGAAGTCGAGCGTGCCGGTCAGGTCGGCCAGAGTGATGCCCTCGTCGACGGCCAGACCCTCGACCTGATGAAAGATCGGCGAATGGGTCGCGTCGGGAGTATCCCGTCGGTAGGTGCGCCCGAGCGAGACGATGTAGACGGGCGGCTCCTGTACCTCCATCGTCCGCACCTGAGACGGCGAGGTTTCCGTTCGCAGCACCGTTGTCTCGTCGACGAACAGCGTCGCGAGCGGGGAGCGCGCCGGGTGGCCGGCCGGGAAGTTGAGTGCGTCGAAGTTGTAGTGGATCGTCTCGACCTCGCGGCCGTCGACGACGCTGTAGCCGAGGCCGAGGAAGACATCCTCAACTTCGCGCCTGATCTGCGTGATCAGGTGCAGCTTGCCGCGGCTGAACCCGCCGACCGGCAGCGTCACGTCGACGCTCTCCGTGGTCAGCCGCGCGTCGAGCTCGGCGCGCGCGAGCTCCGACTCTCGTGCATCGATCGCACCCTCGAGGCGCTCGCGCGCGGCATTCAGGGCCATGCCGGTCTCGCGGTCGCGGACCTCCCGGAGCGCCTGCTTGAGCGCGCTCTTGCGCCCGAGATACTCGACCCGGACGACCTCGATCGCGTTCGCCGACGACGCTGCAGCAGCAGCGGCCAGTCCCTCGCGCTCGAGTGCGTCGGCGTCCATGAAGGGTCGAGCGTACCAATGCCGTCAGCAGGGCCGGACGGATCGGGAGCGTCCGTACACTCCCCCTCGTGGCGCTCTACGACTCGATAGCGAGCATCTACGACCCGTGGAGCGCGTCCGTCGTCGAGGACATTGCGTTTTACGTCGACGAGGCACGGCGCCACGGCGGCCCGGTCGTCGAACTCGCCGTCGGCTCCGGTCGAATCGCCGTCCCGATCGCGCGCGCCGGAATCAAGGTGATCGGAGTCGACCTCTCTCCGGGCATGCTCTCGATTGCGAACGCTTTCGGCGAGGAGCATGGCGTCTCGGATCTCCTCGATCTTCGCGTCGGCGATCTCCGTGAGCCTCCGGTCGACGAGACCGTGCCGCTCGTGATCTGCCCCTTCCGTTCCTTTCTGCACATGCCCGACGAGGACGAGAAGCTGCGGGCACTCCGGGCCGCTCATGATCTGCTCCAGCCCGACGGGCACCTGATCTTTGATGTCTTCGCGCCGAGCAGCGAGGACATCGCCGAGACGAACGGCCTCTGGCTCGAGCGCGAGGAGGAGATCTTCGAGCGGGCCGACTGGGACGAGGCGACCCGCACGCTGCGCCTCTCCGTGCGGTCGGGCGACTCGGCTGCTTCGATGGACCTCCACTGGCTCTCCGCGATCGAGTGGCGCCGGCTCATCGCCGAGGCAGGGTTCGATGTCGCCGGACTCTACGGCTGGTTCGACCGCCGGCCCTTCGAGAGCGACGAGGACATGATCTGGACCTGCCGTCGGCGGGAGACGCCCGGGAGAGACTGCAGCCTCTCCCCGGCACCCACCGTCGACCGTGTAGTCTCCTCGCCATGATCGTCGTCTGGATCATCCTCGGCCTCGTCGTCCTGATCGGGATCTACCTGATCGCGCTCTACAACGGCCTCGTCACGAAGCGAAACCGGGTCGACAACGCCTGGGCCCAGATAGAGGTGCAGCTCAAGCGGCGCCGCGACCTGATCCCGAATCTCGTGGAGACGGTCAAGGGCTACGCAGCACACGAGCGTGGCACCTTCGAGGCGGTCACGCAAGCACGCGCAGCCGCCGCTGGCGCGCAGGGCCCAGCCGCGACGGCTGAAGCCGAGGGATTCCTTACGCAGGCGCTCGGGAAGCTCTTCGCCGTGGCCGAGGCGTATCCCGATCTCAAGGCCAGCGAAAACTTCCTCGACCTCCAGAACCAGCTGCGGGACACGGAGGACAAGATTGCCGTCTCACGCCAGGTCTACAACGACACCGTGCTGACGTTCAACAACGCGATCCAGGTGTTCCCCGCCGTGTTGATCGCGGGTCCGTTCGGCTTCACGATGCGCGAGTTCTACGAGGTCGAGGACGCCGCCGATCGCGAGGTGCCCGAGGTCAGCTTCGCACCGATCGCACCGGTGGCACCGGCAGTTCCCCCGGCTGGCGATGCTCCTGCGCCTCCGAGCGCGTAGGGGACTGGCGGAGCCTGTCCCGGGCGCGCAGCGTGCCGCTCCAGCCCCAGGGGCACACTGGCATGACGTTGTGAGATACCGCGCCGTTGCCCTCCTCGCAGCAGGGCTCACGGCGCTCGCGCTTGCGGGGGTGGCCGAGGCGAAGTCGTTCACGCTGCCACAGGCCCAGGTCGCGGTGCAGGTCACAAACGACGGCAGCCTGGTCGTCGACGAGTTCATCACGTACGCGTTCAGCGGGCCTTTCAGCGGGGGCTACCGGGACGTTCCGCTGCGAGCCGACGAGACCATCGATCAGATTCGCGTGAGCGAGAACGGTCGTGGGTACCGACAAGGCGGCTGCACCGAGCTCGGTTGCGTCGACGCACCGAGCACCTTCGGAACAGCGATTGGTTCCGGGAACGCGCGCATCGTCTGGCACTTCGAGGCAAGCGACGAGCTCCGAACGTTCGTCGTGCACTACCGCCTGCGGGGCGTCGCGATCGCGTACGACGATGTCGTCGACGTCAACCTGAAGGTCTGGGGCTCGGAGTGGAAGGAGTCGCTCGGGAGACTCACCGCGAACGAGGCGGGGCCGGGCAAGATCCTGCGGGCCTGGGGTCATCCCGTCTACGTCCGGGGTGACGTGCAGTTCGCCGGCCGCCGCGCCGTGCTGCGGGCGGTCGACGTGCCCGCTGGCCAGTTCGTCGAGCTCCGCACGGTCTTCCCACGAGCGGCGTTCCGCTCGACCCTCGGGATGCGGGTAGCGAAGGGCAACGGCCTTGCCGGGATCATCGCCGGGGAGAAGGCAGACGCGGCGGCCTTCGAGAAGGACAGCGAGAGGATCGAGCACGCCAAGCAGCACCCGCTGCGCTACCTACTGATCCTGCTGATCCTCGGGACGATTCCGGCGCTCCTGATCGTCGGCGCCGTCTTCTGGTTCTACGGGCGCGAGCTGAAGAGCGGCTACGACCGTGAGTACGAGCAGGAGCCGCCGACGGAAACAGAGCCCGCCCTCGTCCCGATCCTCGTGCGGCAGGGAGGCGAAGCCGGCTCGTTCGAATTCACGGCAACGCTGTTCGATCTGATTCGGCGTGGTGTCTTCACGTCGAAACCCGTGACCACCGACCGGGCGACCTGGGGTGGCCTGCGCACCGAGAGCATCTCCGATCTCGAGATCTCTGCCGGCGTGCAGGAGGGCCTCACGCTCCAACCCTGGGAGAATGCTGTCGTCCGCGTCGTCGAGGGCGTGATCGAGAAGGACGGGACCGAGCGCCTCTCCCGTTTCCGCGAACGGATCGAGGACGACCGGGTGTCGATGAGCAAGCACTTCACGTCGTTCAAGGCGAACGTTGGGACGGCCGTCGACAGCCGCGCCTGGTTCATCTCCCGCGGCGCGGCGGCACTGGCCGGCGTATTGCTCGTGCTGGTCGCGATCGCGGCACTCCTGATCTACCTCGCCGCGGATGGATGGCGCACCGTCTACCCGCGCTGGAGCGACGTCGTCCTCATCGGCTTCGCCGTCGCGACGCTGCTCAACGCGGCGATCGTCGTGGGCGCTCTGACGCAGCGGAAGCTCTGGCGCCGCCGGTCACAGGACGGCGAGATCGAGGCAGAGCGCTGGGAGGCGTTCCGCCGCTACCTGACCGATTTCCCTCGCCTGCAGGAGGCGCCGCCAGCGACGCTCGCCCTCTGGGAGCGGCTCCTCATCTACGGCATCGCGTTCGGGATCGCCGATCGGGTCTTGCAAGCTGCCCACCTTGCTATGCCCGAAGAACTGGCCACTGCCTCGTCGATCTACTGGATCTCGCCCGGAGGTGACCTCGGATCAGGCGCCACGTCGATGGGAATCGGCGATCTCGCGTCGGGCTTCGGATCGGCACTAGCGCCTCCGTCGTCGGGCTCCGGCGGTGGCGGTGGTGGCTTCTCGGGTGGTGGCGGAGGAGGCGGCGGAGGGGGTGGCGGCGGCGCCTGGTAGGGCCGAGGCCGCAACGGACATCTTGCGCTGACTCACCGATACCGGCACCATTGAGAGATGGAAGAACGGGATATCACAGTTCTCATGCAGGCAGTCTTCGAGATCAAGTGTGACGTTCGGGATCTGCTCGACCTATTCAGAGAGGAGGACGGCGATGGACAAGAAGAAGCGAATGGAGAGGGCTAGGGCGCGCACGGAGCGCTGGGCGGCAGCAGACCCAACGATGCGCGAGCTACGCCAGCGCATCGACTACCACCGCGCGCGCCTCGCAGCCGCTGAACGTGATCAGGCCGAGCGACGAGAGAGCTCGTAGAGCGCAATCGCGCCTGCCGCAGCAACGTTCAGCGACTCGGCGTCGCCCGGCATCGGGATCGCAGCGATGGTGTCACACGCAGCGAGGATCTCGTCGGGAAGCCCGGCCCGCTCCGCTCCCAGAACGATCGTCACCGGTGCAGTGAGATCGACGTCCATGAGCGCCATCGCTCCGCTCGCGTCCAGAGCGACCTGACGGCCCGGGCGTTCGTCCCACGCGACGAGGGGAACGCGGAAGATCGCACCCGCGCTCGCACGCAGCGCCTTCTGTGAGAGCGGGTCGGCGCAGCCCTCGGACAACGCGACGGCCGACCCGAACGCGTCGGCCGAGCGAATCAGGGTGCCCACGTTGCCGGGATCTCCGAGTTGCCAGAGAGCGAGGCACGTCGTCCGCTCGCCGACCGGGAGGCCTGACCGACGGAAAACGCCGATCACTCGCGCCGGGTGCGGCAACGTCGAGACACCCGCGAGCAACTCCGCCTCGACGTTCTCTCCTGCGATCAGGAGGTCGACGGGCTCGATTCCTGCTGCGAGCGCAGCATCGCAGAGATCCTCACCCTCACACGCGAACAGCCCGGCCTCCTCGCGTTCTTTCTTGCGCTGCAGCGCCCGAACGAGCTTGAGCCGAGGATTGTCCTTCGAATTGATCACGTGGCATTATCTTCCAAGAAGATGGGCGAGCCGAGCAGCGCAAAGTGCTCCGCCTGCCGGCGGAGCGCTTCGTACTGCGGTGCTTCGGAGTTCAGGCTGCCTCGGCCTCGGCGAGCGCGGCTTTCGCCTGCTCGGCGACCGCGGCGAACGCTGCCGGGTCGGAGACCGCAATGTCTGCAAGCGACTTGCGATCGAGCTCGATGCCGGCCTTGCCGAGCCCGGACATGAACTGGTTGTACGAGAGCCCGTGGAGCCGTGCCGCCGCATTGATCCGCACGATCCAGAGGCGCCGAAACGTGCGCTTCTTGTTCTTGCGGTCACGGTAGGCGTAGGTGAGCGAGTGCTCGACCTGCTCTTTGGCATAGGTGTAGTGGGAGTTCTTGAGACCCCAGTAGCCCTTCGCCTGACTCAGAACCTTCCGGCGCTTCTTGCGCGCTGCAACAGATCGCTTCACCCTGGGCATCGGTTACCTCATCCCCAGCAGTCGCTTGACGCGCGGCACATCGCTCGCCGCCACCGGCTGATCCTTGCAGAAGCCGCGCTTACGCTTCGGGCTCTTGTGCTCCAGGTTGTGGCTCTTCATCCCGTGGCGCCGCATCAACTTCCCCGTTCCGGTCACCTTGAAGCGCTTCTTCGCTCCGCTTCCCGTCTTCACTTTTGGCATCTGGGTTCACTCCTGCGTTCTTTGTCGGCCCGAAGACCATGATCATGTTGCGTCCGTCGATCAGAGGCGGCTGCTCGATCTGCCCGACATCCTTGATGTCCTCGGCAAGTCGCATCAGAAGGTCGCGCCCACGCTCGGGATGCAGGTTCTCTCTGCCCCGGAACATGATCGTGACCTTGACCTTCGCCCGCGTGTTGAGAAAGCGAACGACGTGGCCCCTCTTGGTCTCGTAGTCGTGGATTCCAATCTTTGGTCTGAGCTTGATCTCCTTGACGTTGATCTGCGACTGGTGCTTTCGCGCGACCTTCGCCTTCTGTTCCTGTTCGTAGCGGTACTTCCCGTAATCCATCACCCGGGCGACGGGCGGATCTGCCTGCGCTGCCACCTCGACGAGGTCGAGATTCTTGCTGTAGGCGTACTCGCGCGCCTCATCGGTTGACTTGATCCCGATCTGCTCCCCGTCCTCGCCCACGAGCCTCACGTTCGGCACGCGGATCTGGGCGTTGATCCTTTCCGTCTGGACGACGGGCCGGGTCCTGTCTTCAGGACGGCGCCGGGGTCTCAAAGGCTTCTCATCAAGCTATGTCTCTCTTCAAAACTGAAATGGTCCCTTCCCTGAAACACCACATTTTCACCCTGGAATGCAAAAGCGCCGCTGGCAGGCAGCGGCGCCGTTTCCCTCGTCGTTCGACTCGGTTGAACCCGCGCAGCTCGTGGCTGTAACACGCACGGCTCCGAAGGTGAGGGTAACGGCCCCTACTTTGCAGGTGGAAAGCGTAGCAAAGCGGCACGATGCTTGTGGGGCTCGAGGCGTATGCGTCTAGTTCGGGGACGGAGCGACTGCCTGAGCAAGATCCGTGAGCAGCTCGTCGAGCGATCGGGTCGACTGACCCTCTCCGCGTGTGCGCACCGCGAGCGCCGCCTCCGACTCCCGCTCGCCGAACACGACGACCACCGGGATTTTCTCGAGCTCGCTGTCACGGATCCGCTTGCCGAGGGTCTCGTCGCGGTCGTCGACGTCGACGCGGTAGCCGGCGTCGCGAAGACGTGCCGCAATCGCGTGCGCACCTTCGCGGTGCTGCTCACTGACTGCGAGGAGGCGCACCTGGACCGGCGCGAGCCAGAGCGGGAATGCCCCGCCGAAGTGCTCGATGATGATCCCGATGAACCGCTCGAGCGAGCCGAAGAAGGCGCGATGCACGACGAAGACCGGGTGCTCTCGGTTGTCTCGCCCCATGTACGTGAGCCCGAAGCGGGCCGGCATCTGAGCGTCGAGCTGGATCGTGCCGAGCTGCCACGAGCGGTCGAGCGCGTCGGTGATGTGAAGGTCGATCTTCGGGCCGTAGAACGACCCCTCGCCCGCGCCGACGAAGTACTCGATCCCATGGCGGTCGAGCGCCTCGATCAGCTTGCCCTCGGTGAAGTCCCATTCCTCGTCGGCACCGAGCTTGTTCTCGGGCCTCGTTGAAAGCTCGGCCCGCGGCTCGATCCCAAAGAGTCCGTACAGGTAGCGGAGATACTCGAGGCACTGCTCGAGCTCGCTGTCGATCTGCTCGCGCGAGCAGAAGATATGAGCGTCGTCCTGGGTGACGTGCCGCACCCGGGTGAGCCCGTGCAACGCACCCGCGAGCTCGTTGCGGTGAAGCGGCGCCGCCTCGGCGAACCGCAGCGGCAGCTCGCGGTAGCTCCTGAGCTGGCTGCCGAAGAGGAGCATATGTCCGGGGCAGTTCATCGGCTTGATTGCGTAGGTGTGCTCGTCGTCGATCGGGATCAGGAACATGTTCTCGCGGAACTTCTCCCAGTGGCCCGACGTCACCCACAATGCCTTGTCGTAGATCAGCGGCGTCTTCACCTCGGAGTACCCACGCTGGGCGTTCTCGCGCCGCCGGAGGTCCTCCAGCGCGTTGAAGATCGCCATTCCTTTCGGGTGCCAGAAGGGCGATCCCGGAGAGTGATCATCGAAGTGAAAGAGATCGAGCTCAGCCCCGAGCCGTCGATGATCCCGCGCCCGCGCCTGATCGAGTCGCTCGAGGTGGGCGTCGAGATCCTTCTGGCTGAAGAACGCCGTGCCATAGATCCGCGTGAGCTGGGCGTTGGTCGAGTCGCCGCGCCAGTACGCACCGGCGAGCGACGTAAGCTTGAATGCCTTGATCGGCGCCGAGGTCTGCAGGTGCGGGCCACGACAGAGATCGGTGAAGTCACCCTGGGTGTAGAGCGAGATCGCGCCCTCCGCGGTGTCGACGAGCTCGACCTTGTAGGGCTCACCCTCTGCAGCGAAGCGGGAGCGCGCCTCGGCGGCTGAGATCTCCTCGCGTTCCCAGACACGCCCGTCGTTCAGCTCGCGCTGCACCTCGGCCTCGATCGCCTCCAGATCGGCCTCGTGGATTGGGCTCGGGAAATCGAAGTCGTAGTAGAACCCGTTATCGATCGGCGGCCCAATCGCCACCTTCACGCCCGGATGCAACCGGCGCACCGCCTCGGCAACAAGGTGTGCAGCCGAGTGGCGAAGAACCGCGAGCGCGTCCGGATCCTGGGTGTCGCGGGTTGTCAGGATCTGGAGCTTCGCACCGTCGGGCAGCGCCAACCGCAGGTCCTGGGCAACACCGTCGGCCTTGACGAGCACAGCCTGCTCGGCGAGCTTCGGGCCGATCGCGCGCGCTGCATCGAGGCCGGTTGCACCGTCGACGAGCTCGAGCGTCGTTCCATCGGGAAGGATCACGTTCACGCTCGCAGGATAGACGCGACGCGCACGCGAGGTTCACTCATGCGAGCGATACACAAGCGCCATCGCACGTGCCGACGAGAGAACCATGCCGCTGCCCGTCTACACGGGTTCCTTTGGTTCCGTTCAGGCCGAGAGACTTCTGTGGCGGGCCGGATTCGGCCCGCGACCGGGCGAAGAGCGGGCGCTCGCAGGCAAGGGTCTCGACGGTGCTGTCGGACAGCTCCTCACCACAGGGCCGGACAGGCTCGTGGGCCGCCCGCCGAAGGTCAACGGCCGCAGGCTCTACCCGCTCGACAAGTTCGGACACGACCACCTCTGGTGGCTCGACCGAATGGTTCGTACGAGCCGCCCCCTGACCGAGAGGATGACGCTGGTCTGGCACGACTGGTTCGCCACGTCGAACGAGACCGTCGGCTCACAGCGCCTGATGATCCGGCAGAACAACATGTTCCGCCGCTCCGGGCTGGGCTCGTTCCCGGGCCTCGTGCTGCGGGTGACCTCGAACCCCGCAATGCTTCTCTACCTCAACGGCCTCGAGAGCGAAAAGGGGGCGCCGAACGAGAACTACGCACGCGAGCTGATGGAGCTCTTCACGCTCGGGCACGGCGCCGGCTACACCGAGCGCGACGTGAGGGAGCAGGCCCGCGCGCTCACCGGTTTCACGGCGCACTACAAGAACGGCTACGGCTGGGTCAAGTTCCGGTTTGACCGCAACCGGCACGACGACGCGATGAAGGTCGTCTTTGCCAAGGCCGGCCCCTACGGCTGGAAGCAGTCGGTCAAGCTGACGATCGAGCATCCGGCCCACAAGACGTTCTTCACGAGGAAGCTCTGGGGCTACTTCATCCCGGAACCCGCAGACGACGAGACGCAGGCTGCACTCGAGGCGCTCTACGTCCAGTCGGGCTACTCGACGAAGCAGGTCCTTGCGGCGATCCTCAAGCATCCACAGTTGTACGAGGGGCTGCGCATGGTCAAGCCTCCTGCGGTGTACCTCGCAGGGATGCTCCGAACGCTCGGCGATCGGATCTCGACCGAGGACTGGGTCTGGCTCTCGATCCAGGCGGGCCAGTTGCTCTTCTACCCGCCGAACGTCTCGGGCTGGAACGAAGACCGCTGGCTCGACACGTCGACGTTCCAGGCACGTTGGAACATGGCGTATCGCGTGCTGAAGAAGCACGCCTACCACCCTGACCACACAAAGCGTGGCGAGGTTCCGACCGACCCGTCGAAGCTCGTCGACCGGGCGATCTCGTTCTGGGGCGTCCAGGTCTCCGACTCGACGCGCCGAGCCCTCCTGACCTATGCCCAGAAGACGATGGGTGCCGCCGTCGCCGACGACGACCGACAGAGGAAGTTCCCGCCAATGACCCTGAACGCGCTCCGCCATCTCGTTGCCGCCTCACCGGAGATGCAGACGTCATGAACTGCTGCAACGAGTTCTCGCGCTCCACCCTTCTGCGGCGCGCCGTTGCCGAGGCCGGGAACGGACTCCCCGCGATCGAGCCGGGGATGCCGGCCCCGGCAGGAACCGGCCTCGACCGGCGCCAGTTCCTCTCTCGCACGCTCGGTACGGCACTTACGGTGTACGGCGCCTCGGCCCTCGGTCTGCGCTTGCTCGACGACGGGATCGCTCGCGCCGCCGCCACGGGCGGGAAGGGACGCCGCGTGCTCGTTTCGGTGTTCGCCCCCGGTGGGTGGGATTCGCTCTCCCTCCTCTACCCCACCGGCGACCCGCGCTACCGCAAGCTGCGGGATTCACTCGCGCTCAAGCCCGATGACGGCCCGCGATTTCGCTCCGACGCACGCCTCCACTGGCATCCGTCGCTGAAGCCTCTGGCCGCACTCCACGCGCGCGGTCGGCTGACCGTCTTCCCCGCCATCGGCTACTCGCATCCGGATCAGTCGCACTTCACGTCTCGCCACTTCTGGGAGGTCGGCGCCCTCGACCCCCAGGCCGGCACTGGCTGGCTCGGTCGGCTGCTCGACGTGATCGGCACCGAGGACAACGCCATGCAGGGACTCTCGCTCGACGGTGCACTCCTTCCCTCGCTCGCAACCGCCCGTGTTCCCGTCGCCACGCTCGCGAGCCCCGGCGACTACCGCTTCGGCTCACACAACGTGTGGGACGTTCCGGGGGAGCTTCTGAACAATGCGATCGGGTCACTGGGCGCTCTCGCTTCGGACCCCGACCCCATCCTCGCGCAGGCAGCCCGCACCGTGAGGCAGGCAGACGGACTGCGCCAACAGCTCGGTCGCTTCGTCGGCAAGGACGGCCAGGTACACATCAACCCGAAGGCAAAGTACCCGGAGACCGACTTCGGTCGCCGACTCTCCGGGCTCGCTGCTCTCCTCGACGCGAACTTCCCGATTCGCACGGCTGCGCTCACAGGCCCGGGATCGTACGACACGCACGCCGACCAGCAGGGGCCGCTGCAGGATGGTGCTGGGCAGATGGCCGAGGGTCTTGCGGCGTTCCAGCACGACCTGGAGCGACGCGGAATCGCGGGCCGCGTGCTCACGCTCGTCTGGAGCGAGTTCGGCCGCCGGGCCCAGCAGAACGACTCGAACGGCACCGATCACGGCGCCGCCGGAGTGGCGTTTCTGATGGGGACAGGCGTGCGGCAACACATGGTCGGCGAGTTCCCCGGGCTGACCAAGGGGCTCGACCGAGATGGCAATCTCCGCGCAACGTCTGACTTTCGCAGCGTCTACGCGTCGCTCGTGGAGCAATGGTTCGGTGTGGATGCCGACCGGGTGATTCCGGACGCGCGGAAGATGCCGCGGATGAGGCTCGTCGGATGAGGCACGTCGTCGTGGTTCTCGTGGCGGCCGTCGCCGCCGTGTGCGCACTCCCGGCAAGTGGCGGGTCGGACGCATTCTCGTTCGTCCAGGTCACCGAGAAAGAGTTCACGCTGACGCTTTCCCGCCAGAGCGTCCGTGCTGGGAGCGTCAGCGTCGAGGTCGTGAACTTCGGCATGGACAACCACGACCTCGTGGTGAAGGGGACGAAGGTCGGTTCGAAGCCGATCCGCTTCAAGCAGCTCGACCCCCGCGGACGGACGGAGCGGACGCTGCGTCTGACACCGGGCCGATACGCGCTGTGGTGCTCACTCGGCGACCACAAGGCACGGGGCATG
>JAJAZN010000273.1 GCA_026785685.1 Thermoleophilia bacterium | reverse complement strand
TCGCGCGATCATCGCAGTTGCTCGGCTGCGAGCGTCGCATCGAGTGCCGCCGCGACCCGGTCGGCGTGTGTTTGGGGGAAGGCGGGCGGGGGCCGGATCTTGGTCACGTTGGCGCGCGGTCCGGGCGCGCCCACGCGGACGCCACGGCGGCGGAGGTCGTTCGCAACCGCCTTCCCGATGTCGGAGCGGCCCGTTGACTCGTGGTCTAGCTCGACTCCGATGAAGAGGCCCGGCCCACGTACGGTCGTGATCACGGGATGCGAAGCAGCGACCTCCTGGAGACGCGCTCGCAGGTAGGCACCGACGCGCTCGGCCTGCTCCGCAAGCCGCTCGCGCTCGATCACGTCGAGCACCGCCGTGCCCACCGCGGCGGCCACGGGTGACCCCGCGAACGTCGAGAAGAAGTGCCACCGCGCCGCAAACTGAGCCGCAATCTCGGGCGTCGTGACGACCGCTCCCATCGGGTGGCCGTTCCCCATCGGCTTTCCGAGCGTGACGATGTCGGGCCGGACTCCGTCCTGCGCGAACCCCCAGAACGCCTCACCGACCCGGCCGAACCCGGCCTGCACCTCGTCGGCGAGGCAGAGCGCTCCCACGGCACGTGCGCGCTCGTATGCAGCGCGAAGGTAGCCGGGCGGGACTGCGAAGATCCCGTCGCTCGCGAAGACGTCGTCGCAGACGAGGAGCGCCGGGTCGTGGCCGCGGCCGCGCAGCCGCGCGAACGCGTCGTCCACCTCGCCGGCGACGCTCGTTGCGGCATCTGCCGACCCGAGCGTTGCCGCGCCCCCGATCCGTGCCACCCACGGCTCGAGTGCCTCGGTACCAAGTTCCTCCGGCGACAGAGCAGCCGTTGCGGCTGTTGTGCCGTGGTAGGCGTGCTCGGTGATCACGACTCCGCGGTTGCCGGTGACCGCACGGGCGATTTGGATCGCGACGTCGTTCGCCTCGCTTCCCGAGTTGACGAACATCACGACGGAGAGCTCGTCGGGGAGCAGCGCCGTGAGCCGATCGGCGTAGATCGCTACCTCCTCGACGAGGTAGCGCGTGTTCGTGGTGAGCCGCTTCGCCTGGCTCGCGAGCGCAGCGGTCACCCGGGGATGGGCATGACCGACCTGCGGCACGTTGTTGTAGGCGTCGAGGAGCCGGTTGCCGTCGACATCGGTCAGCCAGACTCCCTCGCCCGACTCGAGGCGGACAGGATCGTCGTAGCTGAGGCTGAGCGCCGGGCCGAGCCGGGCTCGCCGGAGTGACAGGCTGGCGTCCAGTGAGGACGTTGCGCGCCGGTGCATCCCGCATGCGTCTGCGACGGCAGCAGCGAGGGTCGCGGCGCCGTGATCGTCGATCCGGGCGAGCGTCTCGAAACAGTCATCCTGGTCGGCCAGGATGTAGCCGAGGTTGTCCGGGTGAAGCTCGTCACGCCAGGCAGAGATGAGGACGGATTGCGTCATCCGGGCAGCTACGAGCTCGGGGATCAACTCGACCTCGGCACGTGTGAGCGCTCGGATCGCGTGGTAGGCAGTGACGACCTCGACGAGCGGGTCGAGCGGGTCGTCGGCACCGAACGCCTGGTAGGCGGCAGCAATCGCCGGATCGAGCACCGTGCGAGCGTGCACGAGATCACCGAAATCGACGATGCCTGCGACGCGGTCGGGGTCGTCACGATCGGCGAGAAGGTTCCCTGGGTTGACATCGCCGTGGATCGTCGAGGCGGGCACGAGTTCGAGCGCCGGCGCGATCACGGCGTCGAAGCGGTCGAGCCAGCGCTCGACGAGGGTGCGGTGCTCGGCGGGAATATGGTCGAGCTTTGGCCGGAGCTCCGGGAGCCGGGTCACGTCCCACGCGATCGCCCGATGCGCGAGTGGATGGATGAACCCGGCAAGCGTGAGGTCGATCTGCGCGACTGCCGCGCCGATCGAGCGGCGGGCAGTCGGGGAGAGTGGGCCGGGCGGGAACGCTGTGCCGTCGATCAGGCTGACGAGCTGGACTGCGTGATCGACGCCCCCGATCGTCGCTCGGCCCGTTGGCCGGCGGTCGATGGTTCGCCGCGGATGGGGAATCCGAAGCGTCGGATCGACCCGGAGCGCATGTTCCATTGCGAGCACCTGCATCTCGACGACATCCGCCGGATCTGCGGGGTTTCCGACCTTGAGGACGAAGGAGCCATCGGCTCCGTCGATCCGGAAGTTGCGATCTCGCTCGCCGTCGAGTGGCGTAGCATCGCCCTGGAGATCCAACACCGCGCGCGCGATGTCGACGGCGAGCGCCGCCGGGACTTCAGGAGGGCGCGCTTCGAGGACGTTGTCGCTCACCGCGCATCACGATAACCGTTCCGCGCCGTCGGATCCCGTAGGGGAGACGGCGCAGCCTCTCCCGGGAACGAGAACGGTGATGACCCGCCTCAGGGGCAGACGGGCGGAACGGTGTGAGACACCGTCCTAGTCGACGTCGTGGTCGCGCTCGCAGTTGTCCGGGCAGTTGCACTCCACGGTCTCCGAGCGGGTCAGGAGGGTGGGTCGCTCGGTCGAACGGGGCTGGGTCGCCTCGGGGCTCCGCCCGAGGACCTCGGTCGTCTGGACGGGCGTCATGCTGCGCTCCTCTCTCTGTCATGGGTGTCGGTCTCGAACTGCTCTTCTTCGGTCGAACCATGGAGTGCCAGCGTGGATGCGGTGCCGCCGGTGATCGTCTGCAGAACCTGATCGAAGTAGCCGGCGCCGACCTCGCGCTGATGACGGGTGGCCGTGTAGCCCTCGGCCTCGAGCTCGAACTCCCGCTCCTGCAGGCGCACGTACGCCGGCATCGCCTCGTTGCCGTAGCCACGGGCGAGCTCGAACATCGAGAGGTTCACCGCGTGGAAGCCGGCGAGCGTGATGAACTGGAAGCGGTAGCCGAGCTTCGCGAGGTCGCTCTGGAAGGTGGCGATCTGCTCGTCACTCAGGTGCTTGCGCCAGTTGAACGACGGCGAGCAGTTGTACGCGAGGAGCTGATCCGGGAACTTCTCGTGGATCGCAGCCGCGAACTGCTCTGCCTCGCCCATGTCCGGAGTCGAGGTCTCGCACCAGATCAGATCGGCGTAAGGGGCGTACGCAACGCCGCGCGCGATGGCCGCGTCGATGCCGTCCCGCACCCGGAAGAATCCTTCGGGGGTGCGCTCGCCGGTGCAGAACTCGCGATCGACCTCGTCGATGTCGCTCGTGAGGAGCGAGGCCGAGAGGGCGTCGGTGCGGGCGACGACGAGCGTCGGCACGTCGGCGACGTCGGCCGCGAGTCGGGCGGAGATGAGCGTCCGCACGTGTTGCGCGGTCGGCACGAGCACCTTACCGCCGAGGTGGCCGCACTTCTTCTCCGAGGAAAGCTGATCCTCGAAGTGCACCGCGGCTGCGCCCGCCTCGATGAACGACTTCATCATCTCGTAGGCGTTCAGGGGGCCGCCGAAGCCGGCCTCGGCGTCGGCGACGATCGGTGCGAGCCAGTGGATCGAATCGTCACCCTCTGCGTGCGAGATCTGATCGGCCCGCAGCAGCGCACTGTTGATCCGCTTCACGAGAGCCGGCGCGCTGTTTGCGGGGTAGAGGCTCTGGTCGGGGTACGTGTTCCCGGAGAGGTTGGCGTCCGCCGCGACCTGCCAGCCGGAGAGGTAGATCGCCTTCAGGCCGGCCTTCACCATCTGCACCGCCTGGCCGCCGGTCATCGCGCCGAGCGCCGGCACCCACTCGTCCTCTGCGAGGAGCTTCCGCAGTCGCTCCGCGCCGAGGCGGGCGAGTGAGTGCTCAACGGTGACGGAGCCACGGAGGCGCTCGACGTCCGCCTGGCTGTAGGGGCGCTCGATGGTGTCGATCGGGGTCATACGTGCTCCTTCGGGATCCAGAATCGGTGTTCTCGGATCCTACATGAAGCAAATACCTGGCACAAGGGTGCCAAAAGCGCTCTTTTCGGATCCCAAACAAATCCACTTAAGTGCGTTTCAGCGTTCCGTACACTGCGACAGCGATGACCACGCTTTCCACGAAGGCCGACGACATTGCCCGCGTTCTCGAGGACGAGATCGTGGGCGGGGCGATCGCGCCGGGCACCGTGATGCGGCAGGAGCAGCTCTCCGAGCGCTTCGAGGTGTCCCGGACGCCGGTGCGGGAGGCACTTCGCCGCCTGGCGGCGCTCGGACTCGTCACGTTCGAGCCCAACCGCGGTGTCCGCGTCCGCTCCATCTCCCCGGGGGCGCTGCGCGCGGCGCAGCGCGGGCGCGCGGAGCTCGAGGCGCGCGCGACCGAGGTCGCGACGCCGCGCATGACTGCATCCGATCTCGCCGCGCTCGACGACGCGGAACAGCGGTTCTCGGAGCTGACGCTCGAGCTCCGAGATCAGGCCCGGCGCGGTGAGGCCCGGGACTCGTCGCTCTTCGTCGAGTGGATGCAGGCGAACTACGCGTTCCACGACGTGATCTACGCCGCCGCAGAGATGCCGCTCGTCGAGCGGCTCGCAAAGAGCGCCCGCCGGACGTTCATCGGTGACCGCGTCTGGAGCGCTCGGGTCGAACTCGACGAGCTGTACGCGAAGAACGACCTGCAGCACCGGGCGATCCGTGAGGCGATCTCGGCCGGGAGCGCTGCGGGGGCGAGGCTCCTGGCACGGGAGCACGTGCTCTCGTCCGGGCGTCTGATCGAGATTGTGATCGAGTCGCTCGGCAGCGGCGGCAGCCGCGATCCCGGCTGGGGCTCCTAGGCGCTAGCCGAGCGCCACGTCGGCGAGCGTCTTCATGTCGGGCACGGTGAGATCGGGTGTCGCCGATGCCACGGGTGTTGCTCCGAATCCGGGCCGGTCGTGGCGGCGGTCGATCCACGCTGTCGTTAGCCCGAGCTGCTTGCCGGGAACGTGGTCGTGAAAGAGGCTCTGCGCCGCATGGAGGATGCGTTCGCGCGGCACGTCGATTGTCTCGAAGGCGAGCTCGAACGGCTCCAGGCTGGGTTTATAGGCGCGCGCATCCTCCGCCGTGACGATCCAGTCGAACGCGACACCGAGGCGGCGGTTGGAGAGCGCGAACAGATCCCGGTCGCAGTTCGTGATCACGCCGAGCTTGAACCGCTCGCGGAGACGACGCAGCGCGGGTGTCGTGTCGTGAAACGCCGGCCAGGCACCGAGCGCCTGCGCGAACGCGCCTGCCTCGGCGTCCGAGGCGTCGAAGCCGAACTCCCTGGCGAGCCCGCGCAATGAGGCAGCGAGCACGTCCCGGTACTGCATGTACTCACCCGCCTCGAGCGCTGCCTCGTGGCGTGCATAGCGCTCGAGCAGCTCATCTTCCGTTGCGTCGATCCCACGCGGCGCGAGTACCGGCTGGAGCGCGTTCAGGATTCCGCGCTCCCAGTCGATCAGCGTGCCGTAGCAGTCGAACGTGATCGCGTCGAAGCGGCTGAAGTCGATCGCCTCCATCAGGCCCAGAACGCCTCGAACGCGGCCGGGTCGCTCGGCAGTGCGAGGACCTCGTGGACGAGCCCGTCCTCGATCCGGAACAACAGCACCTGATCGAGCTCGAGGTGTCGGTCGTTGCGGTCGCCGCTTGCCCGGTACAGCGCGGCCGCTCGGTCATCGGACGCGAGAACGTCGATCAGCGACGACGAGTACGTGCCGTCGGTCTCCTTCGGCAGCCGCCCGAGGAAGTCGAAGATCTCTTCGCGCCCACGGAACGTTCCCGCCATCGTGCCGCTACCCGGCACGATCCAGGTTGCGTCGTCGGCGAAGGCATCGCGGAGCGCAAATCCGCGCTTCTCTTCGAACGCGGCGAAGATCCGCCGGACGAGCGCCTCGTTCTCAGCTCGCGCCACGGCGTGCCTCCCAGCGGTCGATGAGTCCCTCGACATGCCGGCGCTGAGCTTCGCCAAAGGGGTACCGCTCTAGGAGTCGACGGGCCTCGGCAGGGTCGTCGTTCGCGACTGCGGCCTCGAGGCGCTCGCGCTCGGGTGTCGGCTGGCGCAGCTGCCGCCGGAGCCAGCGAAGCAGGCTGACGGTCTCCTGGTCTGCCGGTTGCGCCATCCCTTGAGCTTACGTCGTCTCCACAGCAGGAGCGGCGCCTCGTGATCCTCTAGGCTTGATTCGTGGATATTCTCCTCGCGATCGCCAGCCGTCGGGACGAGCGCGGAACACTCCCGGATCCGCTGCGAAACGAGGTCGTGCTCCGGCTGCTCGATGCCGGGAGACTCTCCGGGTCGTCCAAGAACGGGCAGCCCTGGGTGTTCGTCGTCCCGGGCAGCCGCGCCCGGATCGAGGAGCTCGCGGCCGCCGTGTTCGTCCCGGACAACGTCCTCAACGCAGGCCTCGTCGTTGCGATCCTCGTTGCGGGCAAAGGCCCCGTCTCCTTCGACGCCGGTCGCGCTGCCCAGAGCATCCTTCTCGCGGCGTGGGCCGAGGGGCTTGCGTCGTGCCCGAACGGCATCGCGGACATTGATGCAGCCCGCAGAGCGCTCGACGCGTCGGAAGACGAAACTCCTGTCATCGTGCTCTCGTTCGGGCTCCCTGCAAAGCCGCGCGACCCGAACGTGCGATCCGCGGCCGAGTGGAGCGAGCGGGCGAACCGCAAGCCGCTCGAGGAGGTCGTTCGTTGGCTGCCGTGACGCGGATGCGGGGCGGACTCGACCTCGGTGGCACGAAGATCCAGGCGGTTGTGACCGACGGCGAGGCAACGGTCCTCGGCAAGGCACGGCGTGAGACACCGCAGCGGGGCGGGCCTGAGGCGGTCGTGCTCGAGCTTGCGGAGACGCTCCGCGAGGCCCTCCACGACGCGCGCGTCGAGCCGATGGGCCTCGCTGGAGTCGGGGTCGGCGCGCCGGGCGCGATCGACACCGAGACCGGTACCGTTATCCAGGTTGCAAACATCGACGGGCTGAAGGCGCCGTTCCCACTCGGTCCGGCGCTCGCTGAGGAGCTCGGTCGCCCCGTGACGATCGGCAACGACGTGAACGTCGCCGTCGAGGCCGAGCGCCGGTTCGGCGCCGGCCGCGGTTTTGACTCGTTCCTCGGTGTCTTCTGGGGAACGGGTGTCGGCGGCGGAATTGTGATGGACGGAAGACCGTTGCACGGGCGCGGTTCGGCGGGCGAGATCGGCCATGTCTGCGCGAGCCCTGGCGGTCGTCGCTGCAACTGCGGGCTCGACGGTTGCGTCGAGGCATACGCGGGACGCGCCGCGCTCGAGGCGCAAGCACGCGAGCTCGCGAAGGATCGTCCAACCGTTCTCTTCGAGCTGATGGAGAAGCGCGGCCGAGATCGCCTCACGAGTGGTGTCTGGTTGCGGGCACTTCACGCGGGTGACGAGGTCGCGGAGGAGCTCATCCTTGGGGCGGTCGAGGCACTCGGTGTCGGGATTGGCTCGGCTGTGACGCTGCTCGACGTCGAAGCGGTGATCATCGGCGGAGGGCTCGGGGAGCGCCTCGGGCCTGACTGGCTGCCTCGGATCGAGGCCGCAGCGGGTCGCCACACGTTCTTCAGCGAGCCTCCGGTCTACCGTCCCGCACAGCTCGGCGATCTCGGCGGTGCGATCGGCGCCAGTCTCCTAGGGGGTTGACGTGGGTCAACGCCGTCACATGAGGGTCGCGATCGTCACCGGCGCCGGGCGCGGGATCGGAGCTGCTGTCGCGCGACGGCTCTACGACGACGGCTGGTCGCTCGTGCTAGGGGACATCGACGCCGACGCCGTCACCCTGCTTGCGGCGGAGCTCGGGCGCGATGCTGCTCCCGTCTTGCTCGACGTCCGCGACCCGGCAGCGTGGGATCATGCTGTGGCGATTGCGAGGGAGGCGGGCGATCTTGCGGCGCTCGTGAATGTCGCAGCCCGCACCGACATCCGCGATCTCTTCGAGATCACTCCGGAGGAGTGGGACGACGTGCTCGCAACGAACCTTCGTGGCCCGTTTCTCGGCATCCGAGTCGTCGGGCCGTTGCTCCGCGACCGTGGCGACGGACGGATCGTCAACATCGCATCCGACTCGGCATTCCGCGGGCGCGGCGTCACGGGAACGCACTACGCGACGTCGAAGGCCGGCCTTCTCGCTCTGACACGACGCGCGGCCGCAGCACTTGCACCGAGCGGTGTCACGGTGAATGCCGTTGCGCCTGGAACGATCGACGGCGAGACCGTTCGGGAGCTCGCGGGAAAGCGAATCGAGGAGCTGGCAGGCGATATTCCGGCCGGACGGCTCGGTCGACCGGAGGAGATCGCGGCGCTCGTCGCCTGGCTCCTTTCGGACGAGGCGGCGTACGTCAACGGTGCGACGATGCTCGTCGACGGCGGCGCAGCGCTCTAACTCGGCGACTCGCTCTGCAACAGCGTGCTCGGCGCCCGCCGGTAGCGCATTCGCTCGGCGATGACCGCGAGCACGACGATCGCTGTCACGGTCGCAAACAACGCAGCGCCGGGGATCGACGAGAGGACGACGACGGCCACGAGCGTTGCAGCAGCTGCAATGGCTCGCTCCCAGCCGATGGAGCGAACGATGCGGTAGCGAGAGAGGAGGAACCCTGCGAAGTAGAGCGCCACTCCGAACCCGAGTGCGGCCCGGCCCGGACGAGAGAGAGCGTCCTCCGGATGGGCGACCATCTTCTTCGCAGCCACGGCGAAGTAGACGATCCCGAGCACGATGGGGTAGTGGAAGAACGTGAAGACGTCACGCGCGAGCGGCCCACGCTTGTTCGGGAGCGCCCTCTGCAGCGCGCGCTCGACGGCGCCCGAGACGAAGCCGAAGTAGGCGAACCACAGCGCTGCAACACCCGCGAACGCGATCAACACGGAGAGCGCGAATGCTGCGTCACGGGGGATCTCCTCGACGCTCGTTCCGATGGCGACGATCGACTCACCGAGCGCGATGATCACGATCAGCGCGTAGCGCTCGGCGAAGTGCGCCGGCGACACACGCCAGTCATTGTCGTTCCCGGTCGCGAGGACCCCGCCGACGGCAACGACCATTGCGGCGACCCACAGGCCACTGCGGAGCGGCAGGCTGTCCACGAGGCCCCCTACGAGAACGAGCGCGGGGGAGAGGAGGAAGAACGGCACGAGTCGCTTGAGCGCAGCGAACTCGGCCGGGCGATCCTTGAGCCCCCAGCCGTAGAGCGAGATGTTCAGCACTCCGATGAACAGGTACGCGCAGCCGAACCAGACTCCCTGATCCGAGTATGCGTGCGGGACCGCAAGTGCCATGAAGAACGCGCCGGCCATTCCCGCCAGGAAGAGCAGCTTGGTCACCTGGCTCTCGATGTCGATCGCGTTCGTCATCCACGTAAAGCCGGACCACGCCCACCAGACCAGTGCGAGCACGAGCGCCGCTCGGGCAAACCCGGCAGCGCTCGTATTCGAAAGAAGGAGGAGTGTGACCTGGGTGATCGCGAAGACGAAGACGAGATCGAAGAACAGCTCGAGGTAGCTCGTACGGCGCTCCTCCTCGGCTTCGCTCGGGCCGCTCACTGCGGGCGCATCCGCGACGCTCAAGAAGCCTCGAATCGGTAGACGAACGGCCCCTTGCCCTGTCGGCCGTCGATGTCCCCGGCGGCCGCGATCACGTCGGCTGCTGCAGTGCAGGGGACGGCGAGCAGCAGCACATCGGCGCTCGCGGCGGTCTCGGGGATCGTTTCGCGGGTTGAGATGGTGACATCGTGGCCGGCGTTCTTCCAGCTTTGCGCAAGGGCGCCGCCTACACGGCCGCCACCGAGAATTCCGATGTTCATGAGGGCTCTCTTTCTACTGGTTGTGGAGGACGAGCAGACATCGTGAGGCAGTCCGTTTGTCAATAAACAATACGATACAGTATCGTATCGATGACCTGTTACGCTTTGCCCATGCTCGGGCGTCCACGTGATCCGGAGATCGATGAACGCGTGATGGCGGTCGCACGCCGCCACCTGGCGCAGCACGGGTACGACGGGATGTCGCTCACCGCGATCGCCGGGGAGGCCGGCACCACGCGTCAGGCCCTCTACCGGCGCTGGCCAACGAAGGCCGATCTCGCGACCGCCGCCGTTGCGGCGATGTCACGAACCGCCGAGCAGGCCCCTACCGAGGACATGTTTGCCGATCTCGTGCGGGAGCTCGACGCCTTCCGGCGCGGCATTGGCCGGCCGGACGGCGTTTCGATGGTGGGCACGATGCTCGTGACCTCCACCGACCCCGAGATCGTCACGTTCTACCGCGAGCGGATCGTTGCGCCCCGGAGAGCGGCGCTGCGCGAGATCCTCGAGCGTGCGAGAGATCACGGACTGCTCTCGTCCGACGCCGATATCGATGCGGCGCTCGGCATGTTCCCGGGGAGCTGGTACGCACGGTCGCTCCAGGGCGTTCCGCCCCTGCCCCGGTGGGCGGAGCGAACCGCTGCCGTCATCTGGCGTGGCCTCGGCGGTACGCCGTCTTAGAGCTCGAATCAGAATGACGTTTCGGCGGCACAGGTCTCATTTTGATTCGAGTTCTAAGCCCGTCGGCGGGCTCGGGGAATGGTGGCAGCACTTCGCTGAGGCGGGTCGTGAAGTCGCCGCCGAAGCAGACCCTGTCCGCGCCTACGACACCGATCGCGTGCTCCAGGTGGTCGACGACCCGATCGAGGGTGCGGGCATCGTGCCCGATGGCAAGCGGATGGAGCATCAACCCGAAGACGCCGTCGGCGGCGGCGAGCGATCGCAGCTGGTCGTCCGTAAGGTTGCGTGGGTGGTCGTAGACCGACCGGCACGCCGCGTGGGAGCAGATCACCGGGGCGCCGTTCGTCCGCGAGATGATCTCGGCGAACGCGGCGGGGGAGGTGTGAGCGAGGTCGAGGATCACGCCGAGCTCGACGAGCCTGTCGACGAGAGCGCGCCCGAGGCGAGAGAGGCCACCGTCCTCAGCGGCTCCGTCGGAGTACGGATTGCGTCGGTTCCACGTCAGCCCCGCCATCCGGACTCCCAGCTCCCAGAACGTCTCTGCCGGCCAGAGCTCGTGGCCGAACTGCTCCACACCTTCGAGGGAGAGCATCAGCCCGAGTCGTTCGCCGCGCTCGATGGCGTAGAGGTCGGCGGCCGATCGGATCTGCAGCACGCGGTCCGGGTTCTCACGGACGGCGCGAAGCAGGCACGTCGTCTGGCCGAGGGCCTCGCGGAGCGTTCCCTCGGGCTGCCGCTCGAGCTCGACGAACACGGGGCAGACCTGGAGCCCGACGCCGCCGGCCTCGAGGAGTGGTAGCCAGGTGCGGGCAAACGTGTTCGACTCGCCGAAGCGGAGCTCGCGGTAGCCGAGCTCGAGGAGCAGGTCGACGTGGGCGTCCGCGATCACGCGCTGCAGTCTACGAGGTGGGTGGGGTGCGATTAGGTTCCTGGCTGAGGCCAGGCACCGTCGTGGTGGGGGTGCGATCAGGTTCCTGGCTGAAGCCAGACACCGTCATGGTTGGGTGAGCGGGGCGTGGAGCTGGCTGCCAGCTTCAGCCAGGCCGCGGAACGGGAATCGGGGCGCATTTCGTGCCTCCAGATCTTGACATTCGCCGCGTCGAGGTTTAGTTTGTGCAACGACCATACAAAACCCGACGATGGGTTGAACACGTCCCTGCTGACAGCCCCCCCTCCAGGAATGCGCGTATGAGTTTCGAGCGCGCCGGAAACGCACACTCGAGTTCCGACCAGACGACCGTTCGGCGGGCAAATCTCGGGGTCGTTCTCCAGCAGATCGCCGGTGGCGAGCCCCGTTCCCGCGCCCGTGTCGCATCCGACACAGGGCTGACGCGCGGAACCGTCTCGAGCCTTGTCGGCGAACTCATCGAGCTCGACCTGCTCCGCGAGACGGGAGAGGATCAGCGCTCCGGCCGTGCGGGACGTCCAGGCCTCGCTCTCGAGCTGAGCGACCGGGTCGTCGCCGTCGGGCTCGAGGTGAACGTCGACTACCTCGCCGTCTGTGTCGAGGACCTTGCGGGCAACGTCCGCTACCAGAAGCACGTCCACACGGACAACCGCCGTAGCGCACCCGGGCCGGTGCTCAACCGGCTAGCGCGGCTCGCGCGCGGTGCCGAAGAACTGATCGCAGCCGAGAGTCTCGTCTCGGCCGGCATCGCCGTCGCGCTCCCCGGACTCGTTGCTGCAGAGTCGGGGACACTCCTCCGTGCACCGAACCTCGGTTGGTCCGATATCGCCGTCGCTGACGAGATCTCGTCGCGACTCGGCGGTGTTCCCGTGCGCGTCGACAACGAGGCGAACCTTGCCGCACTCGCCGAGCACTGGCAGGGAGTCGCGCGCGGCCTCGACAACTTCATCTGCGTCTTCGCCGAGGTCGGCGTGGGAGCGGGGATCTTCATCGGCGGCGACCTGTTTCGTGGCTCACACGGTTTCGGAGCCGAACTCGGTCATATCACGGTCGCGCCTGGCGGACTGCCGTGCCAGTGCGGTGCAGTCGGCTGCCTTGAGACCATCGTCGGCCAGGAAGCGATCGCGCGTCGCGCCGGCATCTGCGAGGACGACAAGCGCCGCGCCCGCAACGTGACGCGAGAGCTCGTGCGTCGCGCCGAACAGGGCGACGCAGCCGTGATCGCGAGCCTCGCCGAGGCCAGCCGTGCCCTCGGCATCGGTCTCGCCTCGGCGGTGAACCTCTTCGATGTCGACGCCGTCGTGCTCGGCGGATGCCTCGGGCCTCTGGCTCCCTGGCTCGTCGCCGACGTCCGCGAGGCGCTCGGCGTGCGTGTCCTCTCGGCCGGCTGGTCCGGGTGCGAGGTCCTCGTGTCGGAATTCGGAGAGGGTGCCGCCGTCCGTGGTGCCGCTGCCCTGACTCTCCGGTCGGTGCTCGCCGAGCCGTGGCTCGTTGCCGAACGGAGCGTCGCTGTCCGCGAAGGGGTTTCCTGATCATGCGAGTTCGGCATCGGCCAGGGGTCTACCGCCTGCCCAGCACTCGGCTGGAAGAGCGGTTGGTCAGCGCCGGAACGAACGACGAAGGAGGTGTCAACAGCGCTCGAACCGTTCGTGAATTACCTTCCCTGACGGAGTAGTGGTACAGGGCTGCTCGGTCTTGTAGTGTTGCCCCGTCGTAAGTAGACATATTCACCAGGAGGAAAAGAAATCGTGAGGAAGATTGTCATCATGCTCGTCGTCGCTCTCGCCGCAGTCAGCGTGGCAGTGACGGCAGCGTTCGCGCAGGGCTCGGCGAACAAGGACTTCTGTGTCCTCTTGCCGGACTCGAAGTCATCGATCCGCTGGGAGACCCAGGATCGCCCCTCGCTTGTCAAGGCGTTCAACGCCGCGAAGGTCTCGTACGTCATCACCAACGCGGACAACGACGCGCAGAAGCAGAAGACGCAGGCTGACCAGTGCCTCGCGAACGGTGCAAAGGTCGTCATTCTCGCGCCGCTCGACTCCGGCTCTGGGCTTGCGATCGAGAAGGCCGCCGCCGCGAAGGGCGCAAAGGTCATCGAGTACGACCGCCAGGTCAACGGCAGCAAGGGCGTCGTCTACGTCTCGTTCGACGGAGCGAAGGTCGGTGTGCTCCAGGGCAACGGTGTCGTTGCGGGTCTGAAGAAGAACGGCAAGTACAGCCAGAAGCCGGTTGTCGCCGAGCTCAACGGTGGCCAGACCGACCCGAACGCGTTCCTCTTCAAGAGCGGGTACGACTCGATCCTGAAGCCGCTCTACAAGAAGGGCGTCTTCGTCAAGGGCCCGGATCAGTTCACGCCGGGTTGGGATAACCAGAAGGCACGCCTGATCTTCGATCAGATGCTCGCGAAGACGAGCAACAAGATCGACGCTGTCGCCGCGGCCAACGACGGCCTCGCGAACGCGGTCGTCACCGCCCTAAAGGCGAAGGGACTCAAGCCGATCCCGCTCTCCGGGCAGGACGCAACAGGCCCGGGCGTCCAGAACATCATCTCGGGCTGGCAGACGATGACGGTCTGGAAGGACACCCGGCTCCTCGCAGCCAAGGCTGCGGCGTTCGCGATCGCGCTCTCGAAGGGCCAGACGCCGAAGACCAACACGGTCGTCAAGAACGGCTCTGCGAAGCAGGCGGCATACATCTACCCGCCGGTTGCGATCACGAAGACGAACTTCAGGCAGCTGTTCAACGGCTACCTGAAGAAGAGCGAAGTGTGCGTGGGCGTGTACGCGAAGTACTGCGTGAAGCCTGCGTAAGTAGCACGTGACTCAGGAGCCGCCTGCAGGGCAGGCGGCTCCCGAGTCCTCTTGCGAGCCCGACCACCATGACGACTGCTGCGACGACACCCACCACCGAGCCTTTCCTCGAACTCCGCGGAGTCTCGAAGAACTTCGGCTCGGTTCAGGCGCTCACCGATGTCGACTTCGAGGTGCGCGCCGGTGAGGTGATGGCGCTCGTCGGCGACAACGGTGCCGGCAAGTCGACGCTGATCAAGTGCGTTTCGGGCATTCACGTTGCCGACGGTGGCCAGATCTTCTTCGACGGTAAGCCGGTCACGATCAATAGCCCGAAGGACTCGGCCGCGCTCGGCATCGAGGTCGTGTACCAGGATCTCGCGCTCTGCGACAACCTCGACGTCGTCCAGAACATGTACCTCGGTCGTGAGGCTCACGATGTCTTCCAGCGGCTGAAGGAGCCGGAGATGGAGCGGCGCACGGCCGAGACAATGAAGGGCCTCTCCGTCACGACGATTCGCTCGATCCGGCAGCCTGTGGCAACCCTATCCGGTGGCCAGCGCCAGTCCGTCGCGGTCGCGCGCGCCGTGATGTGGAACTCTCGTCTTGTCATCCTCGACGAGCCGACGGCGGCGCTCGGCGTTGCGCAAACCGAACAGGTGCTCGCACTCGTTGCGCGGCTCGCCGAGCAGGGACTCGCCGTCGTGCTGATCTCGCATAACCTCCACGACATCTTCGCCGTCGCAGACAGGATTACCGTCCTGCGCCTCGGCCGCAACATTGCGATCTACGACCGCAGGGAGACGACCCAGCAGGAGGTTGTAGGTGCAATCACTGCCGGCGTGCAGACGAAGGTTTCGGGCATCGACATGACGGCACCGGAGGAGGCCCTGTGACGACCGCCGCGGAAACGACAACGCAGGGGATTCCACCCGAGGAGGGCTTCTTTCAGCGCATCAGGATCAACATAAGCGCCGGCAATCTCGGCAGCTGGCCGGTGGTCATCGGCCTGATCATCATCGTGCTGTTCTTCTCCCTCAAGGCCGACAACTTCTTCACACCGGGCAACTTCACGAACATCCTTACGCAGATGGCGGGCGTGACGATGCTGGCTTACGGCGTCGTCTTCGTCCTCCTGATCGGCGAGATCGACCTCTCGATCAGCTACGTGAGCGGGATCGCCGGGGTTGTCGTGGCGCAGCTCACGCTTGCGGGGAGCTCCCATGCGATTCCGGGAATCCTTGCGATCGCGGCTGCAATCGGCGTCTGCGCGCTGATCGGGTTGTTCCAGGGCTCGATCGTCGCGTTGATCGGAGTGCCCGCGTTCGTCGTCACGCTGGCAGGGTTCCAGATCTGGCAGGGCGTGATTCAGAAATCGATTCCGCAGGGTGTCCTCTCGATCCAGGACAACACCGTCAACAACGTGGCGAACTACTTCTTCTCTGAGAAGGCAGGCTGGGCAATGGCTATCGCGGTGTCGGCGGTCTACGTAGCGAGCACCGTTGCGGGCATCGTCTCGCGGCGTCGCCACGGCGTCGTGATCCGGAATCCGGTCATGGTCGGGCTCAAGCTCGTCGGGATCGTCGCCGCGTCGTTCATCGTGGTGGCGATCTGCAACAAGGATCGCGGTGTCCCGTTCGTCCTGCTTCTCATCGTCGCGATGCTCTTGCTCTGGACGTTTATCGCAAAGCGCACCACATTCGGCCGTCACGTCTACGCGGTTGGCGGCAATGCCGAGGCCGCTCGCCGGTCGGGAATCAACGTTCCCCGGGTGCGCATCATCGTCTTCATGATCTCGAGCGGTATGGCCGGCCTCGGCGGAGTCGTGCTCGCAGCCAGGCTGAGCAGCGTCGACCTCAACGCCGGAGGCGGAACACTGTTGATCGACGCGATCGCGGCGGCCGTGATCGGTGGCGTCAGTCTCTTCGGTGGGCGCGGTGAGGTCAGGGACGCTCTCTTCGGCTCGCTCGTGATCGCAACAATCGCGAACGGCCTCAACACACTCAACCTGACGCAGGGCACGATCTACATCGTCACGGGCTCTATCCTGCTTCTCGCGGTTACGCTCGACACCATCCTGCGGCGCCGCCAGAAGAAGGCCGGGCGCTGACGTTCGACAGTCGCGCCCGGGTCTCTGTTCCCTCGTAATACCGGTGTAACCTCAAGCCGGCACCCAATGAGGTTACGGGCGGGGGCACCGGCCACCCTTTTAGT
>JAJAZN010000272.1 GCA_026785685.1 Thermoleophilia bacterium | reverse complement strand
GCCAAAGCCCCGGAAGGCCGTGTTGGGTGGTAGGTTCGTGCGACACGAAAAGGCCGTGGCCGTCACATTGGGGATGAAATACGCGTTGGTGGCGTGGAAAAGCGTGCGCTCCAGCACGGCCGGCGAGAGGTCGGCGGCCGCGCCGGCATTCTGGAAGAACGTGACTTCGTAAGCCACGATTTTCAGGTCCGCATTCAGCCCGATTTTGAAGTCGGACGAGTAGGGGTGGCGCTTGCCGGTCATGCGCATATCGGCCATGCGGTCGAGCACCAGCTTCACGGGTTTTTTGGTGAGGAACGCGCCCAGCGCGGCCAGGGCGGCCCAGGGCGTGGCCTGGTCTTCCTTGCCCCCAAAACCGCCGCCGAGGCGCCACGCCTCTATCGCGACGCCGCGATGGCCTTCCAGCCGCCCGAGCCCTAGAGCCGGGCGGCTGGTGGCCGGCTTCAGCCGGTCGCCCGGGTTCCAACCCGGGCCGCATATGCACCGTCGGACAGAGCGACTGCTGTGTGCGTGACCCTGGCGAACGGCTGAAGCCGGCCACCGCGCGGCACCACGAACTCCGGCCTCGAGGCCCAGGCTCGGAACCCCTTATCCCGGGCAGCAGCATCCCCTCGCTGAGCCGAGGGAGTAGAAGCCCCCGTTTGGGGGACGACGTGGCGCCCTGAAACGTCGAGAAAGAGGGAGTTCGAATCTGCTCGCTGCATCCGTGCGGGCGCCCCCCTCCGAAAGGACCTGCGGTCATGCTCAGCAAGGGAAATCTTCTCCGCCTCGTCGTCTCACTCGCCGCACTCGCCTCGCTTGCCTCGCTCGGCGGCGGCTTCTTCGACGGCCACTAGGACACCGTCGGCACAACCGGGGCCTCTGCCGGGCAGCGTCGTCGGTTGACGACGTCCGGCTTACAACGGCCCCGGTTTCCGGCTAATCCCGATCGGAACCTGGCCACGGACGTCTCGACAGCACGAGGAGCTGCCGCTTCGGGCAGACTCCACTCGTGGGCGCCGAGAGCATCGAACCCCGGGCTCGCGGCAGCCGCTCTGTGCTGCGATCGGATGCAAACGCAGGCAACGTCGCGCTCGTCACTGGTGGTGGTACCGGGATCGGGGCAGCGACGGCCCTCGAGCTCGCCCACACCGGCGCATCCGTGGTGATCTGCGGGAAGCGTGACGCGCCACTCGCCGCAGTGCAACGCCAGATCGAGGCCGACGGCGGCGCATGCCTCGCCGTCCCGACCGACATCCGTGAGCTCGACCAGATCGAGGCGCTCGTCGACGCGGCGCTCGAGCGCTTCGGCGCGATCGACATCCTCGTCAACAACGCCGGCGGCCAATTCACGGCTCCGGCAGAGGCGATCTCGCCGAACGGCTGGCGGGCCGTGCACCGACTCGCTGTCGATGCCTCCTGGGCGATCACACGACTCGTCGCGGAGCGGTCAATGATCCCTCAACGAAGCGGGGTCGTCGTTTTCATCGGCTTCAGCCCGCGCCGCGGAATCCCGGGCGTAGCTCACGCAGGGTCTGCCCGCGCGGCGCTCGAGAACCTCGCATCCGGGCTCTCCCTCGAATGGAGTCGCTACGGGATCCGTTCGGTCTGCGTCTTACCGGGCACGATCGCGACGGAGGGCCTGGATCAGTACGGCGCCGACCTCGAGCAGTGGGCTCGTGCGATCCCCATGCAGCGGCTCGGCACGCCGGAGGAGGTCGCATCGTTGATCGCGTTCCTCTGCTCGCCCGGAGGCGGCTACATCACGGGCACCACCGTCGTCGTCGACGGCGGAGCCGACGCCTGGGGTCAGGCGGAGCTGCCTCCCTCGCTCGAAGTCTGACCCGAGACAAAGGCATCGACCGCGCTCTTCGCGTAGGGCGTCTGGGCGAGCGCTGCGTAGGCAACGCGCTCGATCAGAAGCCCGGCGTCGCGCGACGACTCGGCCATCGCGTCGATCGCCTCCTTCGCGAGCGAAAGTGCATGCGCAGGTAGCTCGGCGAGGCCGGTAGCGAGCTCGACGGCCCGATCGAGCGCCGCGCCCCCCGAGACAACCTCGGTCACGAGGCCGATGCGAAACGCCTCGGCGGCGTCGATGCGCTCGCGCAGGAAGACGAGCTCCTTCGCTCGGGCAGTCCCGAGCAGGCGAACGAGGCGGTGCGTACCGCCGGAACTCGGGATGATCCCGATCGCGACCTCGGGCAGCTTGAACCGAGCGGACTCGTCGGCGATGCGGAAGTCCGCTGCGAGCGAGAGCTCGAGCCCACCGCCGACGCACCAGCCATGAATTGCCGCGATCGTCGGCTGGGAGAGCGCGGCGAACTGCTCGTACACCGCACCGGTGGCGCGGTAGTACGCAAGCATTGACTCGGGCGTCGCCTCCCGAAACTCGGTCACGTCTGCACCTGCCGAGAACGCGCGGCCCTCCCCGGCGATGACGACAGCGCGGCTCGTCTGCAACTCTTCCGAGGATAGAGCCGAGGCGAGAGCCTCCTCGACCGCATAGGAGAGCGCATTGAGCTTGTCGGGTCGACGCAGCGTCAGCACGCAGACCGCGCCTCTCCGCTCGATTCCGACGACTGAGCTGTCCATCGCTCTATCGTGGCGTGCGCGACCACCCGACGCAAGCCTCGTCGTTAGGGTGGTGCGATGGACATCACCGAGCAGCTTCAGGACTACGCCGAGCAGGTCTCGTCACCGCACGATCCGCTCCTCGTCGAGCTGTCCGACGAAACAGAGCGCTCGCTCGGGTCGGAACAGATGCTCACGGGCCCTGTCGCGGGCAGGTTCCTCGAGTTCCTGGTCGCGACGGCACAGCCCCGACAGATCCTCGAGGTCGGCACCTTCAGCGGCCACGGCACGCTCTCGATGGCTGCTGCACTGCCCGCAGACGGCCATATCGACACCTGCGAGCTCGACCCCGAGCGGGCCGCCATCGCCCAGGCGTACTTCGACCGCAGCCCGTGGGCGGAGCAGATCACGATCCACGTCGGTCACGCCGGCACATCGATCGACGCCCTCCCCGGTCAGTTCGACTTCGTCTTCATGGACGCGGACAAGACGGGGTACATCGACTACTACGAGGCCGTTCTCCCGCGCCTCTCCGAGCACGGCCTGATCGTGGCTGACAACACGCTGCACGGCGGCCGTGTGCTCGACGCCGGAGACACGCTCGCCGCCTTCAACGCACACGTCGCGGCAGACCCGCGGAGCTCCCAGGTGCTCCTCACCGTTCGCGACGGGATGACGCTGATTCGCCGCGCCGCCAGCTGAGCTCCTCGAGCGGTTATCCCTCGAACGGGAGCGAGACTCCCCCGAAACGGGAATAGCCGGGGAAAGCGCCTCGCTCAACGATGAAGGAGCGATGCGCGTGCGGCACCTCGTCCTCCTCACCCTGTTCGTGGCTTTCCTCGCCCCGATGAGCGCTGGTGCGGCGACCATCATCGATCGCAACGCCACAGGGGTGACGCTCAAGGTCGACAGGACCGGGCAGGCGCTCGTCTCCTACACGGCGCGTGGGAAGCAATGGAACGTGCTCGCCTCGGGGGCGATTAACGCGCTCGCACCCACGCCCACGGGAAAGCAGGTCGATTTCAAGCTGGACTACTCAGGCGGCTGGGGAACGACCAAGCGTGACGTCTGGAAGACGCTCAAGAACG
>JAJAZN010000271.1 GCA_026785685.1 Thermoleophilia bacterium | reverse complement strand
CTGCCGCGCTGCGCGCGGATCCTGAAGCCGGGAAGGCGTGAGCAATCCGGCGATGAGAGAGCGTATCGCGGTTTCCCACCCGCGCGACCTTCGCCCTGCTTGCTGCCGCGCTGCGCGCGGATCCTGAAGCCGGGAAGGCGTGAGCAATCCGGCGATGAGAGAGCGTATCGAGGTTTCCCACCCGCTCGACCTTCGCGATGCTTGCTGCCGCGCTGCGCGCGGATCCTGAAGCCGGAAAGGGGGTCTTTACGCCCGGTAGTGGCGTGCCACACCGATTGTCGTCGCGCCGACGACGAACGCGATCGTGTTCGCGATGATCAGGGCGAAGTTCGCGATCGCAATCCCGTAGGCGAGCCAGAGAGCGAACCCGATCACGAGCACCCCGAGGTAGGGAATGGAGATCCCCGACGACGAGCCGATTGCGATCATATGGCGGATCTGCAGCGTGGGGGCGAGCGCCATCGCGATACCCCAGGTCGTGGCGATGATGGCGAGAAGCGTGGTCGTTGACATGCGGGGCTCCTTGGACGAGGCGGACAGGACGGGGAAGAGTCGCCGTCAGTCGCGCAGGTCGCCACGGTCGCGATAGTCGCCGTAGAGCGGGCGGATCACGTGGGCGGGAGCGTGCATGCGGCGAGCGTAGCGGTTGTGGACGCGGTCGCCCCTACAATCCGCCCGTGGCCAAGCCAACCGGAATCAAGTTGATCACCGAGAACCGTCGCTCGCGGCACGACTACGAGCTGCTCGAGCGCGTCGAGGCAGGCATCGTGCTGAGCGGCACGGAGGTGAAGGCGCTTCGCGCCGGCCATGCCCAGCTCGGCCAGGCGTTCGCTGACGTACGGAACGGAGAGATGTGGCTGATCGGCGCGTCGATCTCCGAGTACGCCCAGGGCAACATCTCGAACCACATCACCGATCGTGATCGCAAACTGTTGCTGAAGCGGAACGAGATCGACAGCCTCTACGCCAAGGTGCGGGAGAAGGGGCTCACGCTCGTCCCGACGAAGCTCTACTTCAAAGACGGCAAGGTGAAGATCGAGATCGCGCTCGGGCGAGGCAAGGACAAGGGCGACAAGCGCCGCGCGATCGCTGACCGGGACGCGAAGCGGCAGATGGACCGGGAGCTCAAGGCGCGGCGTTGAGCCCACCGCGAACGCGGATCGTTCCCGGCTCGACGACGTAGCCGTGCCTCTGGTTGAGTGCGCGGATCGGCGCGTTGCGCTCCTCGTTGAACGTCCTCAACGCCGTGTAGCGGTTGTCGATCGCCCAGGCGATCTCGGCGCGCTTGAGCGCACCTGCGATCCCGCGGCCCCGCCATGCCCGTTTGACGCCCGTGATGTCGTGGAAGGCGACGTCGGGGAGCGCCTCTGAGAGCGACAGCTTCGCGTACCCGATGACGTCGGCTCCGGAGAAGGCGACAAAGGTCGCCTCGGGCCGATCGCTCGCACCGCCGATGTCGTTGTCCCGCCATTTCTCGAACGCCGCCATTGCCGACGATTCCTCGCCGGGAATGTCCGGGTACGCCTCGCACGCGACCTCGTACATGCCGCTGATAGCCCAGGGAGACGCGGCGAGGGACGAAATCGCGATCCCCGCGGGAGGGTTGATTTCGGGCCGAGGAACCGAGGTTAGGTCGAGGCAAAGCGTCGAGTTCCGGCCGGCCTCGGTGAAGCCACGGCGCTCTGCCCAGCCACGTGAGGTCACGTCGCGTTCAGCGATCGTTCCGTCGGCGGCCGTCTGTGCGGACGCGAGTGCCCAGCCCGAGAGACGCCCGAGCACCGCGTCCCCGAGCCCCTGCCCACGTCTCTCCTCCAGAACGCTCACCTCGAGCTGGCAGATCCCCGGCTTGGCATGCCATCCGATGACTCCGTGCCCGACGGCCGCGTCGACCCCGTCGATCGTCGCGACCAGCCAGATCATCGAGTCGGCCTGACCGCACCAGTCGACCATCATCGCGGGCGTCAGCGGATCGCTCGGGCGCACGGTGTTGCTCATCGCAAGCCAGCGATGGAGGTCTGCCTCGCCGAGTTCTTCGATCTCGATCATCAGCGGAGCCTAACGCCCCTTTGGTAGACGGCTGCCGGAGGAGTATCGTCGGTTTCCTTGGACCCGTTCTCGACGTACCAAGGAGGCCGTCTCTTGCACCCGGTAACCATGACCGTCAACGAAGTGCGCCACGAGCTCGAGCTCGAGCCACGTGACCTTCTCGTTCATGTCCTCCGCGAACAGCTCTCGCTCACCGGGACGAACGTCGGCTGTGACACGTCCTCATGCGGCGCCTGCACGGTGCTGCTCGACGGCCAGTCGGTGAAGTCGTGCACGCTCCTCGGTGTTCAGGCCGACGGCGCCACGATCACGACGATCGAGGGGCTGGCCACGGGTGGCGAGCTGCATCCGGTGCAGCAGGCGTTCCACGATCACCACGCCCTTCAGTGCGGGTATTGCACGCCGGGGATGGTGATGGCCGCAGTCTCGCTCATCGGGAACCGCGAGGCGGGCGACCGGGATTCCATCCGTGCGGGCCTCGAGGGAAACCTTTGCCGCTGCACGGGGTACCACAACATCGTCGAGGCGATCGCCGAAGTCGCAGGGAGCACGTCATGAGCGCCACCGAGACCTGGGGCATCGGCGCTCCGCTCAAACGCAAGGAAGACGGCCCCCTGCTTCGCGGCAGGGGAACCTACGTCGACAACCTCGATCTGCCGGGAACGGTCGTGATGATCATCGTTCGTAGCCCGTACGCGCACGCCAGGATCGCTTCGATCGACACGGCCGCCGCGAAGGCTGCAGAGGGCGTCGTCGCCGTCTTCACCGGGGCCGATCTGCGCGACGACTGGAAGGCGGCGATGCCGTGCGCCTGGCCGGTAACCGAGGACATGAAGAACCCCGAGCACTTCCCACTCGCGGTCTCCCAGGTCAACTACCAGGGCGACGGCGTGGCGGTCGTGATCGCCGACACGAGGGCCCACGCGGTCGACGCGGCAGAGCTCGTCGACGCCGAGTACGACGTGCTCGAGGCAGTGGTGGATGTGGCGGCAGCGGCTCGGGATGGCGGGACGCTCGTCCACGAGGAGCTCGGCACGAACGTCTCCTACGTCTGGCCCCTCGAGAGCGGAACGTTCGATGAGGACGCAGACGTGATCGTGAAGCACACGTACGTCCAGCCCCCATTGATCCCGAACGCGATCGAGCCGCGGGGCGTCGTCGCGCGCCCGGAGCCAGGTGGCGACGTGACGCTCTGGTCGGCGACACAGGTGCCGCACATCCTGCGCGTCCTCACGGCAGCAACGCTCGGGATGTCCGAGACCAAGCTGCGCGTGATCGCTCCTGATGTCGGTGGCGGGTTCGGCTCCAAGTGCGATGTCTACGCGGAGGAGCTTCTTGCCGGCGCGATTGCACGCCGTCTCGGGACGCCCGTGAAGTGGATCGAGGAGCGCTCGGAGAACGCCCTCGCGACCATTCATGGTCGCGACTTCGTGACGACGCTCGAGCTAGCGGCGACGGCGGACGGGAAGATCACGTCGCTCCGCGCGAACGTGATTGCGTCGATGGGTGCGTATCTTCAGCTCGTCACGCCGGGGATCCCGCTGCTCGGAGCCTGGATCTATGCCGGCCCGTACGCGATCCCGAACTACAGCGTCACCTTCACGGGTGTCTTCACGAACACGACTCCGACCGATGCGTACCGGGGAGCCGGGAGACCCGAGGCGACGTACGTGCTCGAGCGCACCATGGATCTCCTTGCGAAGGAGCTCGGGATGGATCGTCTCGAACTGCGCCGCAGGAACTTCATCACGGAGTTCCCAGCGACGATCGCGTCGGGGCTGACGATCGACAGCGGCGACTACCACGCCTCGCTCGACCGCCTGCTCGAGCATCTGGGTCTGGAGGAGCTGGAAGCCGAGCAGCAGGCACGGCGCGATCGCGACGATGTGAAGCAGATCGGCGTCGGCTTCTCGACCTACAACGAGATGTGCGGCCTCGCGCCGTCGCGGATTCTCGGGGCGATCCGGTACGCGGCGGGAGGCTGGGAGACGGCGACTATTCGCTGCCTTCCCACCGGGACGTTCCAGGTCGTCACGGGCACCTCGCCGCACGGGCAGGGCCACGAGACGGCCTGGTCGCAGATCGTCGCCGACCAGCTCGGCTGCGATCCGTCGGAGGTCGAGGTGCTGCACGGCGATACGAGCATCTCGCCCTATGGCCTCGATACGTACGGGAGTCGTAGTCTCCCGGTTGGCGGTGCGGCGCTCTGGTCGGCGGGAGAGAAGATCATCGAGAAGGCGCGCGAGATCGTGGCGCACCAGCTCGAGGTCTCGGCCGACGATCTCGAGTACGAGGCCGGGACGTTCACCGTGAAGGGCTCGCCCGACAAGGAGATGACGGTGAAGGGTGCGGCGTGGGCCGCGTTCACGGCGCATAACCTCCCCGATGGGATGGAGCCGAACCTCGAGGCAACGGCGACGTACGACCCGCCGAACTTCTCCTGGCCCGGTGGTGCACATGCGGCGGTCGTCGAGGTAGACACGGGGACGGGAGATGCACGCCTGATCCGCTACGTCGCGATCGATGATGTCGGCACGGTCGTCAACCCCCTGATCGTCGACGGCCAGGTACACGGCGGCATCACCCAGGGGATCGCGACCGCGCTGTACGAGGAGGCGATCTACGACGAGGACGGCAACCTCGCGAACGGGACGATGGCCATGTACCTCGTGCCCTCGGCGGCCGAGCTGCCGTCGTACGAGCTCGACCGCACCGAGAGCAAGGCGACGGATCATCCGTTTGGTGCCAAGGGCGTGGGGGAGACCGGCACGATCGCGGCCGCACCTGCGGTGATCAACGCCGTCATCGATGCGCTCTCGCATCTCGGCGTCACCGATATCCAGATGCCGGCGACACCGGAGAGAGTCTGGCGCGCAATCGAGGAGGCAAAGCAGTGATTCCTGCAGCGTTCGACTACGAGGTGGCCGAGTCCGTCGAGCACGCTCTTGGGCTTCTCGCTGCTGATCCCGATGCGAAGGTGCTGGCGGGTGGGCACTCGCTCGTCCCTGCGCTGAAGCTGCGTATCGCCCGGCCTTCGAAGCTCGTCGACATCGGTCGCCTCTCCGACCTCGCCTACGTGCGTGACGCCGGTTCGCAGGTCGCGATCGGAGCGCTGACGCGACATGTCGACGTGCAGGGCGACCCTCTCCTCCAGGAGCATTGCCCGATCGTCTCAATGACCGCCGGCAAGGTCGGTGACCCGCAGGTGCGGCATCGTGGCACGATCGGCGGTTCGGTCGCGCACGGCGATCCTGCCTCGGATCTTCCGTCCGTGATGCGCGCTCTCGACGCCGAGTTCGTGATCGTCGGTGCCGGAGGCGAGCGAACGGTCGGGGCCGGCGACTTCTTCACCGGCGTCTTCCAGACGGCGGTCGGTCACGGAGAGCTGCTGACCGAGATCCGGGTTCCGAAGCTGGGTGACACGACAGGGTGGTCGTACCTCAAGTACCATCGCCGCGCGCAGGATTGGGCGACCGTGGGCGTCGCAGCGATCGTGCACCGCGACAACGGCACCGCGACGTCGGCATCGGTCTCGCTGACCAACATGGGCGGGACGCCGCTTCGCGCTTCGGCGGTCGAAGCAGCTATCGCCGCTGGTTCTTCTCCAGCAGAAGCAGCCGTTCATGCGGCGGACGACACCGAGCCCTCGACCGACACTGCCGCGTCGGCCGAGTTCCGCAGGCACCTGGCGCGGGTACTGACGGAGCGGGCCTTGACCCAGGCGCGCGCGTAGCTTGCGGATGCGGGGGCCGACACACCTACGGGTGCCGGCCTCGAATGGTGTGAGTCAGGCGTTCAGCGCGGCAGTCAACGCCTCGTCCGGCGTCGTACCGGCGCGACAGACGAGGCGATGGCGGAGTACGAAGGGGGCGAGGGCGCGAACGTCGTCGATCGTGACGCTGTCCCTGCCGGAGAGCCGAGCCTGCGCCTTGGAGGCGCTGAGGAGGTGGATAGCCGCGCGCGAGCTCGCACCGAGCTCGAGGCCCGGGTCCTGCCGCGTGTACCGGACGACCGCGACGATGTACTCCGCGACCTCGCGCGGGACAACCGTCTCGTCCAGCTCTCGCCGCGCGTTATCGAGGCCGACCACGCCGAGGAGCGACCTGATCTCACCCAGCATGTCCGGTGTCACGCCCGTATGCGGGAGCCTGAGCATGTCGATCTCGCTCTCGCTGTCCGTGTACTCGAGAACGATCTTGAAGAGGAAGCGATCCAGCTGCGACTCGGGCAGGGGGAAGATTCCCTCGTGCTCGTACGGGTTCTGGGTCGCGATCACGAGAAAGGGATCCGGGAGCCTGTGTGACTTGCCTTCCACCGTGACCGTGCGCTCCTGCATAGCCT
>JAJAZN010000270.1 GCA_026785685.1 Thermoleophilia bacterium | reverse complement strand
CCCCGGGCGTCTATAAGTCCCAACACAAACACGGCGGCCCCCCCCCCCCGCCGGGCGATCCCCCCCCGGGGGGGGGGGGGCGGGGGGGGGGCGGCGCGCGGGGGGCCCCCCCCCCCCCCCACGACCGTGATCGGCAGCGGCAACAGGCAGAGCACCACCGACTTCAGGTTGTCGTCGTCGACCGGCGCAAAAACCGCCTCGGTGTCTGTGTGGGTGACGAGCAGCACCTGGCGCTTATCGAGGCCGGCCGCCGAGAGTCGGAGGAGAAGATCACGCGTCGCCTCGTCCATGTGGTGGACGTCCTCCACCACGAGCATCGTCGGCGAGCCGGCGAGGGCTGCCCCGAGGAACTGCATCGCCACTTCGGAGAGCTTGTCGCGGAGGAATCGCTGGTCCAGTGCCTTCGTCTCGGGCGTCTGGGGAAGATCGATCCCGAGCAGCAAGGCAAGCAGTGGGAGCCACGCGAGCAGGCTCGCATCGACCTCGGCAACCACTTCGCGCAGACGATCCGTGACCGCATCTGTGTGGGCCTCGATGGACAGCCTCAGGACGTCGCGCAGAACGGCCCGCATCCCAAAGTACGGAGTCGAAGACTCGTACTCTTCTCCGCGCGAATGGAGGACGCGGACATCAGGTGAGCGCGCGATCACCTCCTCGACGAACCGCGTCTTTCCGAGACCCGGTTGTCCTGCGATCTCGACGATCCAGCCCGAGCCATGACGTGCCTCGTCGACGGCGTCCAGGACGGCGCGGAGTTCGCTATCGCGCCCCATCAGCGGCATGCCGCGATGCTGCTGCTCCTTGACCCCGATGATCGGGCCGACAATCGATGCGCGCACCAGCTCGGCCTTTCCTTTCGCAGCAAACGGCTGGATCGGGGCGGTTTCGAACATCGTGCGAGATCGGTCGAGCACGATTTGCGTGGACAGAATCTGGCCGGCTTCGGCCTTGCTCATCACCCGCGCCGCAGTGTTGATCGCATCGCCGAACACCCGGTAGGCACGTCGGTAGGGCGGGCCGAAATCTCCGGTGAAGACCTTGCCGGTGTTCACCCCGATCCGCATCGGCACGGCGCCCGATTGATCCATGATCTCCCGGAGCGCCCGTAGCATCCGCTCCTCGTCTTGCCCGGTACTCGAGGGGGCGCCGGCTGTAAGCAGCGCCTTCACGCTCGATTTGCCGACGTCCGACTCGTAGAACGGCACTTCGTGCCGGAGCGCCGCCTCCTGGATGGTGCACATGCGCTCGTCCAACCCCGCCGCCAGACCCTCGGGCCCGAGTTCGGCGAGCAGCCGATCCGTGTCCATCATGTCGATGAACGCAGCAGTGATCGTCCTGTGCTCGGGCTCGCTCTTCTCCAGTAGCACATGGGCGCGCGCGGCCACAGGGATGCACGACGGGATGTCGAGGCCGGCGACATTGCCCACGTCGGGAGCACGTCCCTTCGTTGTTTCGGGCGGCTTGGCGAGCAAGAAGGCCAGTTCCTTCTGCTCACCGACGCACGCGGGGTCGATGGCGGCCGCGAGCGTGGCGCTGATCCCGATCTCTCCCGCGTCTGCGATCCCCTCGATCTCGAGCGTCTCGGACATCGCAGGCCCGGCAATCAGAAGCTCACGATGGACGCTTCCGACCATGAAGAAATGGAACATGCCGGTACCAATACCGACGGACATCCGCAACGTCACCCTGCCGCCCGGCACGCTGAGACGGCCGACCCGGTCGATGGTACGCTGCATCTCCCAGGCTGCCCGACAGGAGCGCTCCTCGTGCCCAGGGCCCTGAAACAACAGGAGGAGCGCGTCGCCACCCCACTTGAGCAGCCCGGCGCCCCAGTCATAGGCCTCGTCGAGTAGCGCTCTGAAGACGCCGTCCAGCGTGTCCCTCATCATCTCCGCGCCGATCTTCCCCTGCTTCGAAAGGCGTTCGGTCAAAGCCGTGAATCCGGAGATGTCGACGAAGACGAGCGACGCCTCGAGCTCGCGGTGGGCTGCGGCGGGCGTGAACCGAAGCCAGTCGATCACGAGCAACGGGACGTACGGCCTTAGCACTTGCCCAGGATCGCGGTCCGCCCCTTCGTCTCCACCGCCGTCTGCGCGGCCCTCGTCAGTGTTGAGGCGCGGTGCCCCAGCGTTCACGATCATCGTTTCCCTGCTTTTGGGGCTCAAACGTCGAGCCTAGCTGTCCTACCCACGGACGTTGTGAACGCGGCTGATCGGGGGTTGGCCTCCGAGTGAGCTGTGTGTTCTGCCGTGTTGTAGTGGTTCAGCCATTGTGGCAGAGCGTTTGTTCGGTCGTGGTGGGTGTTGTAGGTGACGCGTAGGCCCATTTTCGAGCCATCGTCTGGTGGAAGCGCTCATAACGGCGGGCTGGCTCCCGCTCTGCTCGAGGCGGTCTCCAAAGCCCAGCCCGTTCCAGCACCTTCCAGACAGTCGAGTGGGGGAAGCCGGTCGCGCCGCCAACAAGCCGTGGCCCCCAGCCCGTCTCGCGTCGGCAACGGCAGATCGCCTCGGCAAGCTCGGCCGCCAGCTGCCTCGGCGACCGCAACGGACGGCTGGAGCGGTCAAACAGACACGACAACGACGCCCGCGCTTCCTCGCTCGCGTCCAACCAGCGATGCGCCGTCGCCGCCGAAAAGTTGAAACCAGCCGCGGCGGCCTTGAACGTCATCCGGTCCCCGATCGCCCGCACGAGCGCGTAGCGGCCAGCAAGTCCGGGCCTCGCGATACGGTGAACCAACATCCGTCCCCTCCTTCGAGAGTGAGTCCTGGCAGACCCACAGCCTCGAAGGAGGGCCTGATAGAAGCCTCAGCCGTTCACAACCTATGTAGGCGGGACACCTAACGGCTGCGAGCAGTCGTGGACAAAGCGGGCCGGGGCGCTAGGCCGGCGGGGTGGGCTGGAGGAGAGGTTGGCGCTCTCGTGCGACCTCCTGCGCGGCAGCGTGCGCCGCCGGATGCCCGGTGAGCACCTCGAGGAACGGCTCCTTCTCCAGCGAGTAGAGCTTCACGTCCGACAGCGCCGCCACCGTGGCCGTGCGCGTGCAGTCCTGCAGGAGCGCGATCTCGCCGAAGCCGTCGCCGCGCGTGAGCACGTTGACGCGCTTCCCGTTAATCACGACTTCGAGTGCACCCTCCGCGATCGCGTAGTAGTGCTCACCATCCTCGCCCTGGGTGACGATCGGCGTTCCGGCCGGAGCCTCCAGTGGCTCCAGGCTCCGGGCGATGCCCTCGAGCGACGGCGGGGAGAGAGCCGAGAACAGGCGCAGCGACCGCAGCAGCCCGATCTCGACGATCGGCACCTTGGCCGACGCGTCGAGCGCGAAGAGTCGCCTCCCGATGAGGAGCGCCAGCACCGGGAGGAGGAGGCCGGTGCCCACGATCGCGGCTGTTGTCCCTCCGAGATGCACGAGGAGGGGCGCGAGCATGGCGCCGGCGGCAATCCCCGCGCTCATCAGGCACTCGAGCACCCCGAACACCCGTGCCAGCACCTCGGGTGGCGCGGTGCGTTGCAGGAGCGTCCGGCCCGAGACGTCGAACAGGCTGTGCGACGCGCCGGCGACGACGAGAAGGAGCATTGCCGCGATGACGGTGGAGAGCAGCGCCATGAGGATGAACGCCGTCGCCCAGACTGCGAGGGCAAGCACGATTGCGGGAATCAGGCGCGCCCGTCCGACGAGTGTCGCGGTGACCGCGATCGCGAGCGCCCCGCCAAGGCCGAACGCCGCGTTCAGGTATCCCGCGCCCCCGTTGCCCATCCCGAGCACGCTCACTGCGAGCACGACGTAGAGAACGTCCAGCATCCCGAGCGCAACCTGCTCGGCACCGAGGATCCCGACGAGGGTTCGGGCAGACGGCTCGCGGATGACGACCGAGAACCCCTCGACGAGCTCCTTCTTGACGCTCGCGCCCGACGCGGGATTGGCGGCCGGCCCGGCGATCGTCATCACGAGCAGCGCTCCCCCGAGCACGATCGTCCCCATGACGAGAAACACCCAGCCGGGACCGGAGACAGAGAGGATGAGTCCGGCGATCGCCGGGGCGATCAGAATGCTGGTGCTCTCGTTCCACCCGGAGACGACGTTTGACGCCGTCAACTCCTCGGGCGTTCGGCAGAGACCCGGGGTGAGAGCCGCCATCGTCGGGCGCGTCATCGTCGTGGCCGTGGCGGCAACCGCTGCGCAGGCGTAGGCGAGGGCTGCCGGGCCGTCGAGCAGCAGCACCGCCGCTGTAGCGCCCATCGCCGTCGCCTGGATGAAGTAGCCCAGCGTGAGCACGCGAGCCGGGCGGTAGCGATCCCCGAGAACGGACGCGATGGGGGCTAAGATGGTCGCCGGAATCATCTGGATGAGGGCGACGAAGCCGGCGGCGGTCGCGCCGCCACGGCCGTACGCGTACACGAGCATCGCGATCCAGACAGCCCACTCGGCCCCGTTGAAGGCCGAGAACGCGATCTGGCCGCGTCGGATATCCGGATTTCGGGCGACGACCGCAACCACGCGGCGGATCAGCCGGGCGTGGCGCTTCACGGGCGATGCAGCCTCGAACGGGCGATCGCACGAAGGCGCTCTCCGAGCGCGGGTATCTCCCGGACAAGCTCGTCGACGCGGCCGGCGGGTATCACCAGTGCGCGCACCGCGCTCGCTGCCGTCGCGCTTGCCGTGCGCGCATAGCCGAACCCGGCTCCCCATTCGAGCGCCGCGATCTCGCCGATCGGCTCTCCTGCCCCGAGTGTCGCGACGGGCTCACCCCCGCGCGTGATCGCGGCCTCTCCCTCGAGCACGATGTAGAGCTCCCGGGAGCCGTCACCCTCGACGACGATCGCATCTCCCTTGACGCAGGTGCGCTCGCTGGAGGCGGCCAGCACGCGCCCAACCTGCTGATCGTCAAGGTCGGAGAAGAGTGGCAGCAGCCGCAGCTCGTCAGCCGAGACCCTGGGTCGTCCGAGCCAGCCGCGCTCGAGCGCCACGTGCGGCTCGAACACCGCCGGCGGCGGAGACGGATGGCGAGCGACCGGCTCGTTCGCCAGGAAGTCGATCGTTGCCGCAACATCCTCGTCGCGCGTCGTGAAGTTCATGATGCACATGCGCATCGAGAACCGCCCGCGCAGCCGAGTGGAGGAGATGAACGCTATCCCGGATCGCTCGAGCGCCGCGATCAGCTCCTCATGCATCGCGTCCGATTCGTGCTCGCCCTCTGCCTCCTCGAAGCGCCTGCTGAAGCAGACCACGCCGAGCTGAGCGGGCGACGTGATTTCGAGCGTCACGCTCTCCTCGATCAGCCTCTGTGCGAGGAGCGCCTGGTCGATCGAGCGATCGATCGCATCACGGAAGGCCGCAACGCCGAAGGTACGAATCGAGGTCCACACCTTGATGGCGTGGCTCGTGCGCGAGAGCTGCATGCCGAGATCGGAGAAGTTGACCTCCTCCTCGCCCGGGACGGCGTCGAGGAGATAGTCGGGGGTGATCTCGAAGGCTCGGCGGAGCAGCGTTCCGTTGCGGACGAGGACGCAGCCGCACTCATATGCCTGGTAGAGCCACTTGTGAGGATCGAGCGTGACGGAGTCCGCTAGTTCCAGTCCCACGAGGGCCTCGCGGCCGCGTTCGGTGAGCGCGGCGAAGGCGCCGTACGCTGCGTCGACGTGCAGCCAGACGCCCTCCTCCCGACACACTGCAGCGATCTCTGCCAGCGGATCGACGGAGCCTGTATTCGTGCTGCCGCCACTGACCGAGACGAACAGCGGGCGGCGTCCCGCAGTTCGATCGGCCGTGATCGCCCGCTGGAGCGTCGCTGGATCGAGCCGGAACCCCTGGCCGACGGGAAGGACACGCACCTGGTCTGGCCGGAAGCCGAGCACCCGTGCGGCTCGGGCAAGCGAGGAATGGGCCTGATCGGGGACGTATGCCACCAGATCGTCGCTCATCGGCCCCACCAGGGCCTCCCGTGCGCAGGCAAGAGCGGTCATGTTCGCGGCGGAACCTCCGCTGACCAGGATTCCCGTGGCTGAGGCGGGATAGCCGATCCACTCCTTGAACCATCCGAGCACCTCGAGCTCCACCTGGGAGGGGCCAGCGGACTCCATCCAGGATGAGGCATAGACGTTGGCGGCGCTCGCGATGAAGTCGCCGAGCGCCCCTGGCCACGTTCCGCAGTAGGAGATAAACGCGAAGAAGCCGGGGTGATCCCCCCGGGCGCGATACGGGAGGACGTCACCCTCGAGGCCCGCGAGCACCTCGGCGAACGGTGTGGGCTCCTCGGCCGCGGCCCGCCCGAGCAACTCCTGCATCGCACCGACGGTCGCGCGGCGGATCGGCGGGGCTTCCTCGTCGGTGAGGTGGCGCACGAGCATGTCGACGGTGCGGTAGCCAGCCTCCCGCATCTCCTCTGCGGTCAACTGAAGCGCGCTGCGAGGGACGGCACCCACCCGGGCAGTATCTCCTGTTGTCGGGACGGCTGCACCCGGGGTAGCTCCGATTCGCGATACTGCAGGCATGAGCAGCGATCGCTCTGGTGAGCTCATCGCCTACGCGCGCGGTCTCGAACTGCGCGACGAGGACGTCGCGAGGCGCATCGAGGATGCGGGTGGGGTGCTCCGTCGGGTCGACGACGTTCGCACTCGTGCGGAGCACATTCGCATTGCGCACGACGCGATACCTGTCGAGATCGAAAGAGCCGAGGAGGCCGTCGTCGAGGCGCAAGCGCGGGAAGCCGATGCGCGGCGAGAAGCGGCCGACGCCGATCGGAAGCTCGCGGTCGTCCAGAGCTCGAAGCGCGCGGGCGAGGATGCGAGGACGGCGGCCGAGCGGGCGGTTCGACGGACGAACGTCCTTCTGGCCGATGCCGCCGAGGGCGTCGCCCGGCAGCAGGAGCGGCTGCGGATGATCCTGGCGGATCGGGTGGCGCTGCGTGCGGAGGCGGATGGCCTCGCGGTCGAGGCGGGGACGGTCGCCCGCGACGTTGCCGCGTTGCCTCGGCTCTCTGAGTCGGGCCGGACGGCCCCTGGGG
>JAJAZN010000269.1 GCA_026785685.1 Thermoleophilia bacterium | reverse complement strand
GGTGCGGGAAGCGTCCATGCCCGGCTTCGGGCGACGAGCGATCCCGCCGCGTTGCCGCCGTGTGACTTCGGGATCGTCGCGACGAAGGCTATGCACGCGGATTCGGCTCTCGCGGCGACGGCGCACGCCTTCGCCGCTGGTGCCGTGGCCTCCGTGATGAACGGCGTCGGCAACGAAGAGACGCTCGCGCGCCACGTCCCCCGTGTCATCCGGGGGACGACATTCCCGGCCGGGAAGCTGCTCGAGCCCGGTCACGTCCAATGGGACGTCAAGGGCGACACGACGTTTTCACCATTCGAGCCGGCCCGTGCGTCCGTCGAGGAGGTCGAAGCGCTCGCCGACGCGTGCACTCGCGGCGGCATGCCGGCGGCGGCCGTCGCTGATGCCCGACCTGCCCAGTGGCGCAAGGTGATCTTCAACGCCTCCACCAACCCGATCGGCGCGCTCACCGGCCTGACGCACGGCCGTGTCTGTGAGCGTCCCGACCTGCGAGCGCTTGTCACAGGCCTCGTCGACGAGGGGAAGGCGGTGGCTACAGCGCAGGGGATCACACTCGATGCAGATCCCGAGGAGCTGATCGACCACGCAGCGAAGCCCGAGGTCGCCTACGGGCACAAGGCGTCGATGCTGCAAGACGTCGAGGCGCGAAGACTGACCGAGATCGACTTTCTCAACGGCGGTATCGCACGCTTCGGGCGCGAGCTCGGAGTGCCGACGCCATTCCACGACACGATCACCACCCTGATCAAAGGAGTTGAAGCCTCATGGATCTAGCGGCCGAGCTCGAGCGCCGTCACGCGAACGCGCGAGCGGCAATGGGAGCGCACGGGCTCGATGCCCTGATCGTCTCCGGGAACGAGTACAGCGGTTTCGAGGGCGCCGTGACCTACATGTCGGGCTTCCAGATCGTGCACCGTTACGCCTATGTCGTCCTTCCGGCCGACGGCGACGCCTTTGTCGTCTTCCCGACGGAGGCGCGCTACGTCGGCGAGCACGGGATGACACCGCTCGAGCAGATCTTCCATGCGCGCCCCGGCGAGCTGATCGCCGACCATGCGCGGGGTGCCGGCTGGGGGCGAATCGGCGTCTACGGCCTCGACTACATCATGGCCGTGCGGGACTACCAGGCCCTCTCCCACCTCGATCTGGTCTCGTTCGACGTCGAGTTCGACATCGCCCGTGCCGTCAAGAGCGACGCCGAACTCGTCTCCGTGCGCGACTCGGTTCGGATCAACCAACGGGGCTTCGAGATCTGGCACGAGGCCTACGCGCCAGGCAAGGCCGCAGCCGAAGTGATGGCAGCCGCCGAGGAGTACTTCATCGCCGAGGGTTGCGGCCGCCTGACGATGAACATGGTGCTCACAGGAACCGACGCGTACGCCCGCCCGGAGTTCAAGATCGCCCGGAAGGAGGAGATCCTCGGCGGGTTCGTCCTACCCTCGCTCGAGGTCGCAGGCCCCGGCATGCACTGGGTCGAGGTCTCCCGCGCGGTGTGCGCCGCAGACGCAACGCCGTCCGGCGAGACGAAGCGGATGATGGAGGGCTATCTCGAGTACTACGACGCTGCGAAGAGCGCGATGCACGCCGGTGCGACGTGCCACGACGTGCATATGGCCGTCTCGAAAGGCTTCAGCGATCGCGGCTACCACCTCGGTCACGTCACGGGGCACTCGATTGGCATGACAATGATCGAGTTCCCGAAGGTGGGGGAGGGCTCCGACGTCGTGCTGCAGGAAAACATGGTGCTCTCGATGCATCCCCACGCGATCGCCTTGAACGGGGAGGACTGCCTCTACATGCAGGACACGTGGCTCGTCACTCCGGAGGGAGGCGTGCCGCTCGCGGATCTCGCGATGGAGATCTGGGTGGGCGCCTGAGGAGCGTGGCTATGAACATCGAGCTAGGCCCAGGGGAGCCGACTCCAGTAGGGGGGCCGTTCTGGCTGTGGCGGCTTGAACGGTGCGTATGCGTGCTTCGAGTCCGGCGTGTCCTCCTCGACGCTCGCGCCGTAGCGCCCAGCAAGCTCCGAGACGGGGTAGAGGATCTGCTCCTTCGCTGACCGCGCGCCGACCATGACGATCACGCACGGCCCTTCGCCTGCGGCCACGAAGACATGCTCGGTTCCGGCCGGACAGTGGAAGAAGTCCCAGGGCCGAAGCGGCCGCTCCTCGCCCTCGACCAGGAGCGTGCATTCCCCGGACAGCACGAGGAACGCCTCCTGCTGCGACTCGGAATGGTAGAGGCAGCTTGGCTGGCCTGGCTCCAAGACGTTGAGGTTGATGCCGATCTGCGGGAACGAGATTTCCCGGCTCTCGAACCCGCACCCCGAACCGAACGTGTCCGACGACTCCCACTCGGCGTCCCGCACGTTCACGACGAACCAGCCGTCGCTGGAAGGTGCGAGGCCCGAGCCGGAGTCCTCAAGCCGAGCCTCAATCACGGGACAGGCTGGTCTTCGTCCGACCGCTGTTCGGGCTGGATACCTCCGAGGCGCTCGCCGACCAAAGTGTCCGCCTTGATGTCGTCGATGCTCTTTTCGTCGAATCGGCGCTCTGTCGGGCTCATCTGCTCCCGCTCAGCCTCGCGCTCGACGTTCGACGTCTGTGTACGCCGTAGGTGCCGATTCCAGAAGTCGCGGAGCATACGAGCAGTCTAGCTCCACCCGACACTGCGATGGCCGCCGCCTCCGCCAGTGTTCGGCATCACGCCTGAACGGCTAAGAGCGCGTTCCGGCGGCACAAGGCTTCATTCTGAAACGTGCTCTAAGCTGCGGAGCTGACGCGCGTTGCCTCTTCGGGCAGTTCTTCAGCGCCTTCGGGGACGTCGCACGACACCGTTCTCGATCGCCCGAGATGAGCGTCAACGGACGATGATCTTCTGCGTCATCTGCGAGGGGTGCAGAGAGCAGAAGAACTCGTACGTCCCGCGCTTCGTGAACGTGCGGGAGTACGTTCCGACGAGCGTCCATGGCGTTGAGAACCCGACGGGTCCGCGGACGAGCGTGACATCGTGTTGCCGCGTGCCGATGAAGTTCCAGGAGAACAGCGTTCCGAGTGGGATCGAGATCCGCTCGTACTGGTAGCGGTTGTCTCCGACCCAGCTCGACCTGACGTTGCGAGCGAGCGGGCCTGACGGCTGCTTGGGGAGTGGGAACGAGAACGACGGCGGGTACGAGGGCTTGCCGCGGTCGACGGTCAGTGCGGGAGTCGGCTGACACCCGATCACCGGTCCCGGGGCGAGGTACGTGATGAAGATGCCCATTGCGCGCGTGTGCGGAGCGCCGTTGTCGTAGACCGAGTTGAGCGTGAGGCGCTGGCCGGCTGCAACCGGGATCCCCTCGGCGGAGAGGAACTGTGACATCATCGTTGGGCCTGGCTCGTGGAGAATCGGCCTGGGAACGGGGCCACCCCAGGTGGGCTCCGAGCTGAAGAGCTTCTTGCCACATGTCGAGTTGACGAGGTCGAGGCGGATCCCACCACCGTGCAGGTGGCCCCCGCCTGCAACGAGACGGCCACTGAGAGGCGAGACCCATGACGTGGACTCGACCGAAGCGGAGAACCGCTTGCCGGTGCCCGGGACGTCGTACGAGGGATCGAGGCCCCTGCAGTTCCGAACGTCGAGCCAGATCGGCTTCACCGGGGCGAGATCCTCGCCTGTCGCGTACTCCACCGTGTAGCGGACGTAGCCATCGAGAGCCTTCGACTTGTGGTTCATGAGCATGTAGAGGAGATACCAGCGGTCGGTGCCCTTGTTGGGGTAGCCGTAGCCGTTCGGAAGATCGAAGGCGAGTCGCTCCTCGCCCTCGGCGTAGAAGCGCTCGGCGCCACCGCCACAGGTTGCGTCGGGCGTCCCGACCTTGCCGAAGACGATGTGATGGAGCATCACTTTGTCGCGGCCCTGCATAACGCCTTTCGCGTCGACGATCTCGGCCTTCATCCCGACGACGTACCCATCCTCCTTCGGCGATGGCGCGGAAGCGGGTTGCGTTGCGACGCCGTAGGCGGGTACGGAGATCGGTCCTACCGTGAAGGTGAGCGTCTTGACCTGCGCTTGCGCCGTCGGCGCAAAAGCCGCTGCGATGAGGGCGACCGGCAGGAGGCGGATCAGGCGGCGCATCGGAAGAGATCGTAGCGGCGGTACACTCACCGCGTGTCCTGGCCCTGGATCGTGCTACTCGCGATCGGCATTGGTGTCGTTGTCGCCGCCGAGTGGCCGAGGTTCGAGCGTTTCGCTGGCGCGGACGCCCGGCGGCTACGCGACCGCGAGAAGCGCAAGGCAAAGCTGACCGTGATCTCGACGAACGACGACGACGAGTTCGCCCGCAGCGTGCACGCCGACCTCGAAGCGCTGCCGACGACCGAGGAGCGCGAAACACCGCGCTGAACCTGCCTAGCGAATCACGATCGTCGCCTTCAGCACGCGCGTGTTGGGAAGGATCGGCGGCACGTTCTCCGTGTTGCGTGACTCCTGGTAATCGGAGATCTGGAGGCGGAGCTCGTGGGTGCCGGGGAAGATGCCCCTGGTCGAGATCCGGAGCGTGCCGTTCTTCCAGATCCTGGACTGTGCCTTGCCGTCGATCGTGGCCACTGCCGTTCCCGGATCAACGCCGGAGCCCGCATCCGAGACACGAACGAACACGGGCGCGCTGCGTCTGAGGCGGGCCTGCACGAGTGTCGCCGACGGCGGTCGCGTGTCGTCGACCCAGAACCGGAACGTGTAGGCACCGGCGCCGGCAGTCGTAGCGCTGTCGAAGACGATGTCGTAGCGCCCCGGCTGCGGTCGCAGCGCACCCGCGACGAGCACCGGCTCGCCGAACTGCGCCAGGTAGGGGTTGAGGTGGAGCGGAAGCGCGGCATAGCCAGTGAGCCGGTTCTCGTCCCCCGCAGAGACGACCCGGGGCTCGACCCGGACGCCCGAGCCGCGACGCGTGATGGCGACGCCGAAGTTCGCAACCGGTCGGGTCAGCGTGAACCGGAAGACCTGCTCAGGCCCGAGGAGCACCGCCGACACCGGGCCGTCAACGGGAACCTCGGGATAGCGATACCGGGAGACGCGAGACGGCTTCCCCTTGGTGTTGCCGCTGACGAGACGCTGTGTGGTGAGTGAGGTCGACGTGGCTGCAGCGAGGGCGGGCCTGCTGACGTGGAGCCAGAACGGGACGCGCCGGACGTCGGCCCCCCGGGTCAGGAGGATGAACCCGGAGAAGTCGCCGTCGACCGCAACGGAGTCGAGATTCGCCGTGACCGTGAGCGCTCCGGGCACGGAGGCTGTCGCGGGGACAGTGAGCTTCGCACCCACAACCGCACTCATCGTCTCGACGGCGACATCCCAGACTCCGACTCCGGCTCCGCCTTCGGCATCGGTCAGGTCGAGTTGCACAGGAGCGCTGACGCCCGGGCTGAGTAGGCCAAAGGAGAGCGAAGCGGGCCTCGCCAGGATCAAGGGAACGTCGGCGCGGGCGGGATTGACGAGTCCGCCGCCGCCTCGCGTTGGTGGTGCCGGCTGGCCTCCGACCCGAACCGTGTCGCCGGAGCCGATCAGCGCAGCCTTGAGCGTGGAGACGGGCCACGTGGGATGTCGTTCGCGAAGGAGCGCGGCGGCCCCAGCGACCTGAGGGCTCGCCATCGATGTGCCCGACCACGAGCTGTAGAGGCCCTTGGGGAGCGACGAGAGGATCGAGACGCCGGGAGCACTCACGTCCGGTTTCATCCGAAGCGAGAGCGGCGTCGGCCCCGAGCTGCTGAAGTCGGCGAGGGTGCTGTTGCCCTTTGCATCCGGGACGGTAACGGCTGCGACGGTGATCGCGAGGTTGGACGAGCCTGGCGAGGACACCGACCCCTTGCCGAACTCGTCAAAGTCGTTGCCTGCCGCTACGACCGGAATCACGCCGGCCCGCGCAGCCCCGTCGAGTGCGAGCGCCACGAGGTCTCGGGTCGGTTCGACCTCGGGCTCTCCGAGGGAGAGGTTGATGACGTCCATGCCGTCGGCCACGGCGGATTCGATCGCAGCCACGAGCTCGGCGGCGTTCCCATCAAGGCCGACGTCGGCGTCCGTAGGGACGGAGAGCGCGTTGTAGTTCCCGATGTACGCACGGGGCGCGACGCCCGAGATCGAGGTCCCGTTGGCGATCGTCCCTGCGTTCCCCGCCGCGATTCCTGCGACGTGCGTCGCGTGCTCGGACTGCTCCGGGTCGAACGGGAGGCGAGCATTTCGCCACGTAGTGGACGCCGGCGCAAACGCCCGGGCGACGATCACCTTGGCAGTCGTGTACTCCGTCTGGCCCTTCGGATACCCGGTCGGCATCGCGTAACCGGCCGGCGAGAAGTAGGGGTGCCGCTGGTCGACGCCGTCGTCGATGATGCCGATCTTTACCCCGTCTCCCCGATTCGGAAGCCCGGCCTGCCACCGCCGGGTTGTACGCTCGACGTCGGCAGCGGTGACCGCGGCCACGGAGTACGAGGCGCCCGTATCGACCGCCTTCACGTTCGTGAGCTGCGAGAGACGCGAGAGGGCTCGCTGCGGGACGACGACGGCCGCACCGTTGAGCACGAGGCGGTAGCGCCAGTGGATCGTTGCCTCGGGTATCGCGGCGTGGAGATCGGACGCGAAGCGGGCCTGTTGGCGTTCGATTGCGATGCGATGAGCCGCGGTGTCTCTGCCTGCGAGCGGGGGCGAGGCGAGCGTGACGACGACTTCGCGGAATGCCTCGGCGTTCCCGGGCGTGGCCGACGAGCCGCGCAGGAGCGGGAGGGCAAGAAGCGCGAGGGCTGAGAGAAAACCGAAAAGGCGGATCATGAAGAGTGTGACGTCGTTCGAGCGTGGTGGTTTCCCTGCAGCATGCCCGAAGTGGCCGCGGCGGCTAGAATCGTCTGCGCGCGGATGTGGCGGAATTGGTAGACGCGCACGGTTCAGATCCGTGTGTCCGTAAGGACGTGGAGGTTCAAGTCCTCTCATCCGCATCTATGAGGAAAGGAGCCCCCGGGGGCCCCTTTCCTCATAGATGCGGGATAGATAGATGGCCGAACGGACGCGCTCTCGGACGGCTAGGTCATTGAGCGTGACGAATCGACGCAGCAGTGTGCGAGCACCAGCTAGCGCATGGGGTGGACGAGACAACGTAGGCTCGGTGGCGTGGTCGACGCGCACCGCTACCTCGCATATGCCGTCATCGCCGGCTGCCTGGTCGCCGGTGTCTTCGGCCTCGTTGCCTACAAGCGGGGAGCGCTCCTCAGTGGTGCCGCGATTCACCTTTTGGCCCTGCCGCAGACGCTGTTGATCGCCCAGGCAGCGCTCGGGCTGCTCCTCCTCTCCGGGAACTACCGCGCGAGCGACGAGCTGCACTACGTCTACGGTGGCGTTGCGCTCGGCGTCGTCCTCTCGCCCTGGTTCTATGCGCCGGCCGATCCCCGGCGGCGGCTGCTCTGGTTTGCCGTCTCGGCACTCGTCGCCGCGGCCCTCGGCGTTCGTGGCACCATGACCGGAGCGTGAGACGCTTCTACGAGAACCGGACGGTGCGCGGCCTCGCGATCGTGGCCCTGATTGCGGCTGTCGTCGTGGTGCTCTCGCTCGAGCCCGTGCTCGCGGTGACGGGTGGGCTCCTGCGGATCGGCTTCTTCCTCGCGATCGCGTTCTTCCTCTTCCTCGTCTGGCGTGAGCGACGCGGAGACCTCGAAGCGTGGTCTGATCGGTCGCGACGGGTGTTCTATACAGCGATCGCGCTTGCAGTCGTCGACATCGGCGCCGCCATCGGACTCTCTCCGATGGGCAGCGACGCGATCGTGTTCTTCGCTGTTCTCGCGCTTTGTGCCTGGGCGATCATCCGCACCTGGCGGACAGAGCACACGTACGCCTGAGTCAGACGTTCAACCCGGGCGGCCGGCTGAAGCCGGTCACCGACCGAGCTGAACGTGAACCGTGGCGCCGTCGAGTGCGGCGAGCACAGAGCGCACCGGACTGAGCGCACCGACGAAGATCGGCGTGTCCCGTTCCGTCCAGCGTGACGCCTCCGTCTCGCGGAGCGTCATCATCAAATGCATGAAATCGGCCGGCTCCTCGCACTCGAACGCCGGCATGAACTCCTGGTCGTCGATCCCGAAAGAGTAGGTCGTGTGGTTCGTGATCGTGACGAACTTGCCACCGACGACGGCATGCTCGCGCATCGCGTCGGCCCGCTCCTCGAAGGAGAGGAAGTACCACGGCCGCTTCTTCACGAACGGGTAGACGACCAGGTATGGAGCTTCTCGCGGGATCACCTTGCCCTGACGGATGCGCTTCTTGTCGGTGTACACGGAAGGCTTCGTGGTCGCGAGATACGAGTACGGTGTCGTCAGCCAGCCGGCGAGTGGCGTGCCGTTGAGGGCTGCGCCGAGTTCGAGGAGATCGTCGTAGCGTTCCGTGATCTGCCAAAGGAAGAAGTCTGCCTCCGGGCGGATCCCCGAGACGTTGTAGGCCCGCAGGCCCTGCATCCGCTCGGCCCACTCTTCGACGACCTCGGCGAATGCCTCCTTGCCGGCCTCGCGTTCCTCGACCGGAAGGCGCCGCCAGGCAGGATCGACTTTGAAGAAGCGATAGGAAACGTACTGGCCGACCTGGACGCTCTCAATTCGCTCGTGTGCGGACTCGGTCTCGCTCATAGCTCCATCGTACTCAGGGGAGCGCGAGTGCCGGGCTCTCACGCGTCTGCGGCACGCCGGGATTGACCGGGTGGCTCGTCGTCAACGTGAGGAAGATGCTCCCCCGACCGAGCTTCCGCCCCTTCAGTGAGGCCACGAGGGCCGTTCCGGGCCGGCCGTAGCCGGTCACTCGAGTACGCACGGTGCCTCCGGCTGCGCTCACGGCTCGGAGCTCCCAGGCGCAGTCGAGCGAGCACCGGAACTGAACCGAGCGCGAGCCGCGCTTGAGGTCGGCCTGGGTCGGAAACCGGACACGCGTCGACGAGACCTGGAGCGCCAGGCCGTCACAGCGGGCGATCGAGCCCCCACGCGCGCGCGCGAGCGCGTCGCGCACCGCGTAGAGGCTCGTCTTCGGCGTGCCGTCTGCGTAGTACACGCCTGACTGCCAGCTTCCGAGAGCCGGTTCGTCCTGGGAGTGGAAGAGCAGGATCCCGACGACGTTCGGCTGGCAGAACGCGAGCTGCAGTGCCTCCCCGTAGAACTGGGCCTGCGTGATCTCGTCGACGGGGCGCGTGGCCGCCGGCTCCGCTCCCGTGTAGAGCTTGGCCTTGCCCGGCGGGATCTGCGACTCGACGCCGAACTCGTCGTACAGGATCGGCAGTGTGCTGCCGGCCTGTGGCGTGCCGTCGAAGGCTCCCGCGAGCGTCTGGATGAGACGGTTGTAGTCTGCGAGCCCGATCGTCGTTGACTTCGGGTGCGGCGTGCCGGGCGACTGGCCGGAGGAGTCCGCGTAGGGATGAAAGGCCAACCCGTCCATGATCGGGAGCGTTCGACCGCTCGCGCGGTAGGCCGTGCCCATCTCCTTCAGGAAGGCGACCGGGGAGTGCGTGTCACGGCCCGTCCCGGGGCGGTCGATGCCACGTGGAGCGAGCGCGCCACCCCAGACACGCGTTCTTGGATCGACCGCTTTCAGAGCATCGTAGGACCGCGCGAGGAGCGCGAGGTACGCGGGAGAGGCCGCATTCGAGCCGTCCGGGTTGAATTGTGGAAGCCAGAAGCGGTTGAGATTCGGCTCGTTGCCGACGATCACATCGTCGATCGCCGGGAGTTCATGTGCGAGCACCGTGAGATATGAGGCGAACTCCTCGCGCGCCCCGGGAGTGAGTGGCGTCGACCGAGAGCCGGGCGGGTAAACGGAGAGATAGACCTTGACGCCGGAGAGCTGTGCGGCGGCCGACACATTGCGGAGGACAGTGAGCTCTGGCTCGGTGGGCGCGACCTGCCCCGGAAGCCACTGCGATGTGACGCGAATCGACGAGAAGCCCGCGAGGCGGAACAGCGTCATCTCCGACTTGGCCGAGACGAGATCGGGCGCTCTCACGACGTCCTCGGCAGCGCCGAACGCCATCGCGGGACCACCGGCGAGGGCGGGTGGGGCGACCACGGCGCTGAACGCGAGGGCGACGACGACGGGAAGAAGGCGACGGCACATGCGACGGATACGCTAGCCAACATGGTTGAAAATGTACGAGAGCAGCTCGAAACGCTCCCGCGCAGTCCCGGGGTCTATCTCTTTCGGGACGAGGGCGACGACATCCTCTACGTCGGCAAGGCGAAATCGCTTCGCTCCAGAGTGCGGAGCTACTTCAACCGCGGCGACGGGCGCCTCGGGATCGAGCGCATGGTCGGTCGGATAGCGCGGATCGAGATCATCGTCACGTCGACCGAGGCCGAGGCGCTGCACCTCGAGCAGAACCTCGTCAAGCGCCATCGCCCACCGTTCAATGTCCGTCTCCGGGACGACAAGTCGTTCCCCTACATCGCCGTCACCGTTGCAGACGAGTATCCGAGAGTGATGTTCACGCGCGAGCGACATCGCCGTGGGACGGTCTACTTCGGGCCATACGCGAACGCGAAGAAGGTGCGCGAGACCCTCGACGTGCTCAATCGCGTCTTCCAGTTTCGCCCCTGCGAAGGGCCGAAACCGGGACGGCACTCGGGGATCCCCTGTCTCGACTTCCACATCGAGCGCTGTACTGCTCCGTGTATCGGCGCCATCTCGAAGGACGAGTACCGCGAGCAGATCGACGGCGTGATCGAATTCCTCTCCGGTGACACCCGTTCGATCGTGCGCTCGCTCGAGGGGCGGATGCGCACTGCGTCTGCCGAGGAGCGGTACGAGGACGCGACGCGCTACCGCAACCGACTGTTCGCGGTCAAGAGCCTCGCCGAGCGGCAAGTGGCCGACCGGCGGGACGCGGGAACGTTCGACGTGATCGGGCTCGCGGTTGTCGGCGACCGCGCGGCGGTGCAGCTATTCCCGCTGCGCGACGGCAAGCTGATCGACCGCTACGCCTTCCACCTCGAGAATGTCGAGGGCCAGGATCGCGCCACCATTCTCGAGGGCTTCTGTCTCGAGTACTACACGGCCGCTCCGAGCGTCCCCTCCCAGCTGATCGTCCCGTCCGATCTCACCGACACGGAGGCGCTTGCCGGGTTCCTCTCCGAGCTACGGGGCGCGGCAGTCGAGGTTCGGGCGCCTGTTCGCGGCGAGAAGAAGCGACTGGCCGAGCTCGCCGCCGAGAACGCCGACATTGCGCTTACGCACGAGACGACAGCGGCGGAGCAGAAGCGCATCAGGCGTATCGAGGCGCTCGAGAGCCTCCGCGAGAACCTCAACCTCGAGAGCCTGCCTGTGCGGATCGAGTGCTTCGACATCTCCAACCTGCAGGGCCGGGACATCGTCGCCGCAATGACGGTCTTCGTCGACGCACAGCCGAAGAAGGAGCACTACCGCTCGTTCACCGTCCGTGGGTTGGATGGGCAGGACGACTTTGCGTCGATGGCCCAGGTTGTTGCCCGTCGGTTCGCGAGGCTACGCGACAGCGGTGAGGTCGACCGATACGACGAGAGCTTTTCGTCAGTCCCGAATCTCGTCGTGATCGACGGCGGCAAGGGTCAGCTCGCCGCTGCCCTCGAGGCGATCCAGGCAACAGCCGGCCTGCCGCGCGTCGCGGTGATTGCCCTTGCCAAGCGTGAGGAGGAGGTGTTCGTACCCGGTCGCCCGAATCCGATCATCCTCGACCGCCATGATCCGGGGCTCCAGCTTCTGCAGCGCATTCGCGACGAGGCGCATCGGTTCGCCGTCACCTTTCATCGCCAGAAACGCGATACGCGGGCGTTCTCGTCGATCTTCGACACGCTCGACGGCATCGGCCCCTCCCGCCGACGCTCGATCCTGCATCACTTCGGTTCCGCCGACCGGTTTCTCGCCGCGTCACGGGAGGAGCTCGAGGCCGTTCCGGGGCTGCCGGCGAAGACCGCACGATCGGTGTACGGTCAGCTCCACCGAACCGGAGGTCCGGGTTCATAGCCTACGGGCTCGGCGCGAGGCGCACGATCTCGCGCAGAAACGGCACGTCGTCGCCCGGATCCTCGGCGTCGAGCTCCTCGGCGTACCGTCGACCATCCCAGACAGCGGCGGCAATCGTGCCGGGTGAGTGAGCATCCCCCACACCCTCGACGGTGAAGAGACCAGCATCGGCCCATTCGGCCGAGCGCTCGACGAGCTCCGTGAACAGCGTCTCCTCGGGAAGCCGCGCAGTCACGAGCACGACCGTGTCGCAGGCAAGCTCCCGTTCCGCGTCGGTGTACGTGCAGGCCACGGTGGCAGCCCCGGCACCTGCCGAGACGAGCGTGGTCGACGTCGAGACGGTGACGCCGAGCTCGATCAGCCGGCCCTGGATCCGATGCTGCTCCATCGTGTTGACCGACCATTCGGAGACCCTGGGTGCGGGCGTCACGAGCGTGACGGCGTGCCCCTCGCAGACGAGCAGCTCGGCCAGAATGCCGCCCATGTAGTAGTGGTCGTCGTCGAAGAGCATGACCTCGTGCGAGGCAGGGCGAGCGCCTTCAAGGATGTCGTCGGGCGTCAGAACCGCGACGCCATCTGCGAGCGGCGGTCCCTCGGGATGCCACCTTCCGACTCCGTCGCGACGCCAGGCACACCCAGTCGCCACGGCGACGTGGTCGAAGTCGTAGGAGAGGATCTCGTCCGCCGTGAGCCTGCTCTCGAGTGCGATCTCGACGTTGCCGAGGCGGTCGAGCTGACCCTTGCGGTAGTCGACGACCCGGATCCACGCTGCGAGTCCCGGCAACCGCGCTTCGCGCTCGACTCGTCCACCGATCGAACGCGTGGCTTCGGCGAGCACGACGTCATAGCCCCGCTTGCCGAGGGACATGGCAGCCTCGAGTCCGGCCGGGCCGGCGCCGACGACGAGTACCTTGGCAAGAGCGGTGGTTGGCCGGTAGGTCTCGGGATGCCAGCCGCGTCGCCATTCCTCTCCCATGCTCGGGTTCTGCGTGCAACGAATCGGGACGATCGTGTGGTCACCCGAGACACAGATATTGCAGCCGATGCACTCGCGGATGTCCTCGTAGCGCCCCTCTTCGATCTTCTCGGGCAGGAACGGGTCTGCGATCGACGGGCGTGCAGCGCCGACGAAGTCCATCACTCCCTCGCGCACCATCCGGGCCATCAGATCGGGCGAGGTGAAGCGGCCGACGCCAACGACAGGCTTCGTCGTCAGCTGCTTGAGGCCGCGAAGGTAGACCTCCTGCCCGCCCTCTTCGCCGAAGCGGGACGTGACAGAGTCGTCCTCCCACACGCCTGCGACGAAGTCCCACAGATCGGGTAGCTCGCCGGTGAGCGCGAGGACGGCTTCCATCTCCTCGCGGCCGAACCCGCCAGGACCCGAGAGGTCGTCGATCATGATCCGGCACGCGACCGCAGCCTTGCCGTCGACCTCGGCGAGCGTGTCTTCCAGTACTTCACGCAGTAGCCGGGCACGCGCGGTGGCGTCGCCGCCATAGCCGTCGGTGCGGCGGTTGAGGCGGGGCGAGAGGAACTGACCGATCGTGTTCAGGTAGTGGCCCGCGTAGACGTAGACGATGTCGAAGCCGGCCTGAAGTGATCTGCGGGTGGCGATGCGGTGACGCCGCCGGAGATCGTCGATGTCGGAGAGGGCCATGCGGCGGGACTGGACAGGCTCGTAGCCATCCGTCGGGATGTGGTCGACGGTCATCGAGGTCAGTCGGCTGTAGAGGTTCGAGCTGACGCGGCCGTTGTGGAGAAGTTCGATGCCGGCCAGTGACCCGTGCTCGTGGACCTTTTCGACCATCCGGGCGAGGGCCGGGATATCCTCGTCGTCCCAGAGGCGCCCTTCGGCGTACGGCGCAACCTCGGTGGCGGGGTGGATCTCGACCTCCTCGGTACAGACGACCGCCCACCCGCCCTCCGCCTTGACGCCGCGCATGAACGCGAGCGGGGTCGGATCCCTGTGGCCCATCCCGTTGCAGTGGGGGACCTGGAAGAACCGGTTCCGGGCTTCAACAGGACCGATCTTGACCGGCTCGAAGAGGATGTCGTGGCGTGCTTCGCGGCTCATCGGCGTGAGTCTATCGCGGCTGCCACGCTCCTGACCATTCGGTCAGGATCCACGCTCGATCAGGCCCAGGCGAGGCGAACCCCGGCATACGCGACGACAGCGATGAGGAGCCACGAGGCAAGGCCGAGCGCGAGCGGACGGGCACCGAGTTGACGCATCCGACCGACGTTGACGCGCGTGCCGAGCGCAAAGAGCGCCATTCCCAGCACGACCGTGCGGAGGTCGTCGATCCGGACGAGCACCCGGTCGGAGACGATGCCGATGCTCGCGATCACGACCATGCCGATGAAAGCGATGATGAACGGTGGCACGAGCGGCGGCCGCTCGCCGCGCTCCGACCTCGTCTGTCGATGGCGCAGCGCGATTCCGGCAATGAGCGGAGCCAGCAGCATCACACGGGTCAACTTGACGACGATGGCGGTCGCAAGCGCGACGCTGCCCGCCGTGGAAGATGTGGCGACCACCTGCGCCACATCGTGAACGCTTGCTCCGACCCAGGCACCGAACTGCTCGTCGTCGAGTCCGAGGACGCCTTGCAGAGGCGGCAGCGTCACGATGGCAAGCGTGCCGCAGAGGGTCACGAGCGCGACGGAGAAGGCCACCTCATCCTCGTCGGTGTCGATGACGCCGTTGGCTGCGGCGATCGCTGAGACGCCGCAGATCGAGAAGCCGGTGGCGACAAGGAGTGAAAGGTCGTCGGAGAGGCCGAGCTTTCGACCGGCCCATCTCGTTCCAAAGAACGTGATCATGACGACGCCGACGACGACGAGAAGCGCCTTGAAGCCGAGCGCCAGGATGTCGGGGAAGACGAGGTCGAGGCCGAGCAGCACGACGCCGAGCTTGAGCACAGGCCCTCCGGCGACCTTCAGTCCGGGAGCGGCTGACTGAGGGACGTGCGCGATGTTCGCGAGCGCAATGCCGAGCGCGACACAGAGGACGAGTGGAGGGAGATCCTGGAGTGCCCGGTGCGCGCCGAGCGAGAGTGCGACACCGATCCCCGCGAGAGCGAGGCCGGGCGCGGCGCGCATCATTCGTCGGGCTGCAGGAACGGGTAGCGGTAGTCGCTCGGCGGCACGAGGGTCTCCTTGATCGTGCGGGGGCTGACCCAGCGGATCAGGTTCCACATCGAGCCGGCCTTGTCGTTCGTGCCCGAGGCGCGGGCGCCACCAAACGGCTGCTGGCCGACGACCGCACCCGTCGACTTATCGTTGACGTAGAAGTTGCCGGCCGAGTTCCGCAGCGCGTCATGCGCCTCGGCGATGGCGTAGCGATCATTGGCGAACACGGACCCGGTGAGCGCGTACTCGCTCGTCTCGTCGACGGTGCGGAGCGTCTCTGACCATTTCGACTCGTCGTAGACGCACGCCGTTACGATCGGCCCGAACAGCTCGTCGCGCAGCAGTCGGAAGTCGGGGTCGTCGGTCCTGATCACCGTGGGGTCCACGAACCATCCCTCGCTGTCATCGGTGCCACCGCCGACGATGATCTCGGCACCGGCGGCGCGCGCCTCGGCGATCGCGTCGCGCTGGGTGTTGAAGGACGTCTCGTCAATCACGGCGCCCATGAAGTTCGTGAAGTCGCTGACGTCGCCGACGGAGATGGTGGCGACCTCCCGCTCGAGCGTGTCGCGCACGTCCGCCCAGAGATTCGACGGGATGTAGAGCCGAGAGGAAGCGGAGCACTTCTGGCCCTGATACTCGAAAGAGCCGCGGACAATCGCTGCGGCGACCTCGGTCGGGTTCGCGGACGGGTGGGCGACGACGAAGTTCTTGCCGCCGGTCTCGCCGACGATCCTCGGGTAGCCGCGGTAGCGGCCGATGTCGTTGCCGATTGTGCGCCAGATCGACTGGAAGACCGCCGTGGAGCCGGTGAAGTGCACACCGGCGAGTTCGGGGCTCGCGAGGGCTGCGGCGCCCATCTCGGCACCAGGGCCGAAGACGAGGTTGATCACCCCCGGCGGGAGGCCTGCCTCCTCGAAGATGCGCATCGTGATCCAGGCCGACAGTGCCTGGGTGGAGGCGGGCTTCCAGACCACCGTGTTGCCCATCAAGGCAGGCGACGACGTGAGGTTCGCACCGATCGCGGTGAAGTTGAACGGGCTGATCGCGAACACGAATCCCTCGAGCGCCCGGTACTCCATGCGGTTCCACACACCCGGCGACGAGACAGGCTGCTCCTCATAGATCCGGACGAGGTACTCGGCGTTGTAGCGAAGGAAGTCGATCGTCTCACATGCCGCGTCGATTTCGGCCTGGAAAGCGGTCTTCGACTGGTTGAGCATCGTCGCGGCATTGATCGTGGAGCGCCACGGCCCGGCGATCAGCTCGGCCGCGCGAAGGAAGATCGCGACGCGCTCGTGCCAGGGTGTGCGTGACCATTCGGGGGCGGCTGCACGAGCGGCGGCAATGGCCCTCTCGACCTCGGCGGCACCTCCGCGCTCGACGTCGGCGAGGACGTGGGAGCGCCGGTGCGGCATTACCGCTTCGAACGTCGCTCCGGTCTCGACGCGCTCGCCACCGATCACGATCGGAATGTGAACGCGCTCGGCGGACATCTCGCCGAGACGCGCTTGGAGCGCGGCGCGCTCGGGAGTACCCGGGGCGAAGCTCGAGATCGGCTCGTTGACGGCGGCCGGCGGGCGGAAGATTCCAGGCGAGCTCATGCGGCAATTGTATTGTCGTGAGTGTGCGCGTGACGCGATACCCCTACGACGTGCCCGGCTGGGGCGGGGGCGAGATCTGGGTACGCGACGGAATCGTGATCCAGCATGAGCTCGCCTCGGAGGAGCTGCGCGCCGCCTCTTCGGGATCAGGGGATGGATCCGCGAGCTCGACGGGGCTCCCAGCAGGAACGGTACCGGGCACGTCGGTACAGCTCTGCGCCGAGATCGTGTCCGATCTGTGCCGACGCATCGAGGCTCATCTCGCCGGAGCGCGGACGTCGTATGACGGCGTTGTCGTCGACCTCGACTGGGCGACACCGCTGCAGCGCGAGCTTGCAGCAGCCGCACGCGCGATCCCGTGGGGAGAAGTCGTCTCCTACGGCGAGCTGGCCGTGCTCGCAGGACGCCCCGGCGCCGCTCGTGCAGCGGGATCGTTTTGCGCGGACAACCGCTACTCGCTGATCATTCCGTGCCACCGCGTTGTCGCCGCGAACGGGATCGGGGGCTACGGTGCCGCGGGCCTCGTTCTCAAGCGGCGTCTGCTTGCCCTCGAGGGCGTGCACCTGTGAGCTCCGGCTCCCTCGTCGAGGACGTCAGGGCGGAGCTCGCTGCGATTGCACCACAGAACCGCTGCGATCGCCTCGCGGAGCTCTCTGCGCTGTTTCACACCGCGGGCGTTGTGCACCTCCGCGGACGGGGAGCGATCGACCTCCACCTCGACCTTGGTTCATCGGCCGCGGCGAGGCGAGCCTTCGCGCTCCTCGCCGAGCTCCGGATCCCGTCCGAGATCCGAACGTATGTCGCGCACTCGTTCAACCGGGCGACACGTTTCCAGCTCCATGTCGAAGGCTCCGAGCCGACCCTCGTGACGCTCGCGGAAGCGGGCGTCCTGGACGAGCGCCACCGACCACTCGAGAGACCGCCCGGCCACGTCGTTGCTCGACCATGCTGTCGTGGGGCCTATCTGCGCGGTGCCTTCCTCGGCGGCGGATCCCTGACGGGGCCGCGATCGCCCCATCTCGAGGTCAGGACGCCCACCCTCGCCGGCGCCTCGTTCCTACGCAGCGTCTGTTCGTCGGAGGAGGTCCGCGTCAAGGTCGAGGACAGACCGTCACATGCTCGTGCCTACGCGAAGGGCTGGGAGGAGATCGAGGGGTATCTGCTTGCGGCGGGAGTCGTGGATGCCGTCCTTGGCCTCGAGGAGAGAAGCGTCGTTGCAGAGATGCGTTCGGAGGCGAATCGCCTTACGAACGCTGACCACGCGAATCTCGTCCGCACAGCACGCTCGGCGCAGCGACAGCTCGACGCGGTGAGGGCTCTCCAAGCATCTGGCTCTCTCGAGAAGCTCGCTGAGCCGCTTCGGGAGGCAGCGCACCTCCGTCTGCGCCACAAGGCGATGTCTCTCCGCGAGCTCGCGGCGCTGACGAGCCCACCTGCCACCAAGGCGGCCATGCAGCGGCGCCTCGTGCGGCTCGTCGAGCTCGCGGAGCGCTGAGGGTCGCGGGCGAAACTCCCTCCAGACGGCGGGCTCGGGGGAGGAGCTCCGAGGACGACCTCCTCCCCCAACAAGCGCGCTCCGGACTGGACGGCGAACGGGGTCTGGATTCACCGACCGGGAGCGCGGACCCACCACCCGCGAGTATGAGGCCCGGCGCTCGATTCCTCAACCCGGATCGGAGGCGCAACGGTCGGTTAACAGGAAGGCCGGCAGGGAGGCCGGGTTAGACTCGGTGGAGACATCGACCTTTTCGAGGAGAGCGAGGAATCATGGCGGTTCGCGTCGGCATCAACGGGTTTGGACGAATCGGGCGCAACTTCTTCCGGGCGCAGCAGGAGCTCGGAGCGGGGATCGAGATCGTCGCGGTCAACGACCTCGGTGACGCCACGACGATGGCCCATCTCCTCAAGTACGACTCGGTGCTCGGCCCGTTTCCGGGCGAGGTGTCGCTCGGGGACGGCGTCATCATCGCCGGCGGCGAACAGATGAAGATGCTCTCAGAGCGCGATCCGGCGGCGTTGCCGTGGGGCGACCTGGGCGTCGACGTCGTGCTCGAGTCGACCGGGTTCTTCACGTCCCGCGAGGGAGCGCAGAAGCACATCGACGCGGGTGCGAGCAAGGTCGTCATCTCCGCGCCGGCCACCGACCCGGACTACACCGTTGTGCTCGGCGTCAACGATGCGGGCTATGACAGGGAACAGCATCACATCGTCTCCAACGCCTCGTGCACAACGAATTGCCTTGCGCCCCTGGCCAAGGTGATCGACGATCTCGCCGGGATCGAGAGTGGCTTCATGACCACGATTCATGCGTATACGTCCGACCAGAGCCTGCAGGATATGGCGCACAAGGATCCGCGCCGAGCCCGCGCAGCCGCCATCAACCTGATCCCGACGTCGACGGGTGCTGCCAAGGCGATCGGGCTTGTCTTGCCTCACCTGAAGGGGAAGCTGGACGGCGTCGCTGTCCGTGCCCCGGTTGCGACCGGATCGCTCACCGACCTCGTCGTCTCGTTGCGCCGCGAGGTCACGAAGGACGAGCTCAACGCGGCGTACGCAGCGGCGGCCGCAGGCCCACTTGCCGGCATCCTCCGCTACTCCGACGACCCGCTCGTCTCGACGGACATCGTCCACTCGCCCTTCTCTTGCATCTTCGACAGCGAGCTTACAATGGCGCACGGCGCGACCGCCAAGATCTTTGGCTGGTACGACAACGAGTGGGGCTACAGCTGCCGGCTCGTCGATCTCGTCGGGAAGCTTCTGGCGTGAGGCTGCCCCGTTCGGTCGAGACCGCTGACGTCACGGGCCGACGGGTTCTCGTTCGGGCCGACTTCAACGTGCCGCTCTCCGGCGGTGTGATCGCGGACGACACCCGGATCCGGGCGTCGCTCCCGACGCTTCGCTGGCTTCTCGACCACGGCGCGGCGGAGGTCTGCGTCGTCTCGCACCTCGGCCGACCGAAGACCCCCGAGGATCACGCCCACTTTGCCATCGCACCGGTTGCGGCGCATCTTCGCGAGCTCCTCCCGGACGATCGCCTTCGCGTGCGGGAGAACACGCGCTTCAACCCCGGGGAGATGGCGAACGACGCCGGCTACGCCGCCGAGCTCGCGGAGGGGATGGATCTCTATGTCAACGACGCGTTCGGCTCGGCTCATCGCGCCCACTGCTCGACGGAAGGCGTCGCGCAGCTCCTGCCCGCCTACGCGGGCTTCCTGCTCCTCGCCGAGATCGAGCATCTCGGCCGGCTTCTCGGAGACGTTGCGCACCCGTTCGTGATCGTTGCAGGCGGCGCAAAGGTCGACGACAAGCTGGCAGTTCTCGAGCACCTCGGCGGGCGTGCCGATCGCGTGCTGATCGGCGGCAAGATGGCGGAGCAGGTGCGCGTCCACAACCCGCTCTCGTTCCCCGTCGAGCTGCCGACCGATGTTGTTGCGGCAGAGAGTTTCGCAGCCGACGCGGAGGCACATGCAGCACGTGTGGAGAGTGTTCCCGAGGGCTGGCTCGGCCTCGACATCGGCCCCGAGACGGCAGAGGCGTTCGCCGAGATCATTCGCGGCGCGGCCACCATTTTTTGGAACGGTCCGATGGGCGTCTTCGAGTGGGATCGCTTCGCCGCGGGCACGCGCTCCGTCGCAGAAGCGGTCGCGGCCGCAGATGCCTACTCCGTTGTGGGCGGGGGCGATTCCGTGCGCGCAATCACCGAGCTCGGGCTGGCGACGAGCGTCTCGTGGGTCTCGACGGGCGGCGGTGCGTCCCTGGAGTTCCTGGAAGGCCGGGAGCTTCCCGGCATCGCCGCTATCCCGGAGGCTGACTGATGCCCAAGCTGATCGCCGGCAACTGGAAGATGTTCAAGGGGCCGATCGACACGCTCGCGTTCTTTGATTCCTTCGAGGCTCCGGACGGAGTCGACGTGGTGCTCTGTCCGCCGTTTGTCTCGCTCGAGGCCGCCGTGGGCGAGGAGTGGCCGATCTACGCGCAGAATGTCCACTGGGCCGACGAGGGGGCATTCACCGGCGAGATCTCGGCGCAGATGCTGCTCGAGCTCGGCGTGCAGGGGACGCTCGTCGGGCACTCGGAGCGGCGTGGCGGCGTGGGGGGGGCGGCCCCCCCCGGGGGGGGCCGCCCCCCGGGCGCCCGCGCGGGGGGGGGCGCGGGGGTGGCCGGCGGGGGGGGGGCGG